>CAJXIC010000014.1 GCA_913054385.1 uncultured Pseudomonadota bacterium | reverse complement strand
AATCCCCACCTTCATCTCGAGCCTGCTGCCGAAGCGACTCTATGATTTCGACACCGACACCAACGGCTCACCGCGGGCGATCATCCCCATCGGCATGTACGAGAAGGTGATGCCGATGGACATCCTCCCGACCTACCTGCTGCGGGCGCTCGTCGTCGGCGACGTCGAAACCGCCGAACAACTCGGCTGCCTCGAACTCGACGAGGAAGACATCGCACTCTGCACCCTGGTCTGCCCGGGCAAGATCGAATACGGCCCGATCCTGCGGCAGAACCTCGACCTGATCGAGAAGGAACTGTGAAGAAGCTTCGCGAAATCCTCGATCGGGTGGCGCCGAGCTTCGAGAAGGGCGGCCCCCTCGAGAAGTTCTTCCCGCTCTACGAGTTGCTCGACACCGGTGCCTTCACGCCGGGACACACCACGCGCACGGCCTCGCACGTGCGCGACGGCCTCGACATGAAGCGCATGATGATCTCGGTGGTGGTGGGGCTGCTGCCGCTGCTCGCGATCGCCATGTACAACACCGGCTACCAGGCGAACCTCGCGATCTCGCACGGGGCCCAGCCGCTGAACGACTGGCACACCATCCTCTACACCTCGCTCGGGGGCCGCTTCGAAGTCGCCAGCACGCTCTCGAACTGGCTGGTGGGGGCCCTTTACTACCTGCCGATCCTGGCGGTGACCTTCGCAGTGGGGGGCATGATCGAAACAGTGGCCGCAGTGATCCGTCGCGAGGACGTGAACGAGGGCTTCCTGGTCACGGCGATGTTGATCCCGCTGACGCTGCCGCCCACGATTCCGCTTTGGCAGGTGGGCCTCGGTACGGGCTTTGGCATCCTGATCGGCAAGGAAGTCTTCGGCGGCACGGGGATGAACTTCCTCAACCCTGCGCTGGTCGCCCGGGCCTTCCTCTTCTTTGCCTATCCCGCCAACTTGAGCGGCACCGAGCCCTGGATCGCCGCCGACTTCATCGACGTCGACAGCTTCAGCGGCGCCACCTGGCTTTCGCGCGCGGCGGTCGAACCCGGGGTACTCGACCAACTCGACTGGTGGCAGGCGTTTGTGGGCTGGATCCCGGGCTCCATGGGAGAGACCTCGGCACTCGCTTGCCTCGTCGGCGGCATCTTCATCTGCGTCATCGGCGTCGCCTCCTGGCGCACCATCGCCGGCGTCACCCTCGGCACCTTCGCGATGGCCAGCTTTTTCAATTGGGCGGGCTCCGACACCAATCCAATGTTCGCAGTCCCCTTCACCTGGCACATCGTGCTCGGCGGCTGGGCCCTGGGCACCGTCTACATGACCACCGACCCGGTGTCCTCGAGCTACACCGACACGGGTCGATGGATCTACGGCTTCCTGATCGGCGTGCTGACGGTGTTGATCCGCTCGATCAACCCGGCGTACCCCGAGGGCATCATGCTCGCGATCCTGTTCATGAACATGTTCGCGCCGCTGATCGACTACTTCTTCCTGCAGGCGAACATCCGGCGGAGGGTCGCGCGCGATGCGGCATGACGTCCGTTACACGGTGCTCTTCGCCGCGGGAGTGTGCCTGGTGTGCTCGCTCGTCGTCGCGAGCACGGCGGTGCTGCTGCGCGATCGCATCGCGGAGAATGTCCTGCTCGATCGACAGCAGAAGGTGCTCTCGGTGGCGGGTCTTGTCGCAAGCGGGGAAGAACTCTCGAAAGAGGAAATCAAAAGCCGCTTCGAGAAGAACCTCGTCGCGAAGCTGGTCGACATGCAATCCGGCGTGATGCTCGATGAACCGGCCCCGGCCGCCTACAACGCGCGAAAGCTGGCGCTAGACCCCGCAACCGGCTTCGCGCCCCCGCCGAACGCCGCGAAGGTGCGCCGCATGCCGAAGCAGGGGCTCGTCTACCTGATCAAGCCCAACGATCACGTCGAGGGGATCATCCTGCCCGTCGAGGGCCTCGGGCTCTGGGGCACACTCTACGGCTACGTCGCGTTGGCACCCGACGCACGCACGATCCGCGGCCTCACCTTCTACCAACACAAGGAAACGCCGGGGCTCGGCGGCGAAATCGACAACCCGCGCTGGAGGGCGCTGTGGCCGGGACGTCTCGCGACAGACGAAGCCGGCCAGCCTATGATTCGGGTGATCAAGGGCCGCGCCGGGCCACCGGACGAGGATCCTTACGAAGTGGATGGGCTCTCGGGAGCCACCATCACCTCGAACGGCGTCACGAACCTGATGCACTTCTGGCTGGGGGACGAGGCCTTCGGGCCCTACCTCGCAACACTGCGCGACGGGAGGTCGAACTGAACATGGCCGCCAAACCGAAAGAGCTGGCCTTCGACCCGCTCTTCGACAACAACCCGATCGGGCTTCAGGTGTTGGGCATCTGCTCGGCGCTCGCTGTCACCACTGCGATGGACACCGCCTTCGTGATGAGCCTGGCGGTGATCGGCGTGCTGGTCGGATCGAACGTCGCGATCAGCCTGATCCGCGAGCACATCCCTTCGAGCATTCGCATCATCACCCAGCTGGTGATCATCTCGTCGCTCGTGATCATTGCGGACCAGATCCTCAAGGCCTTCGTCTACTCGATCAGCCTGCAACTTTCGGTCTTCGTGGGGCTGATCATCACCAACTGCATCATCATGGGGCGGGCCGAGGCCTTCGCCATGCAGAACGGGCCGAAGGAGAGCTTCTTCGACGGCATTGGCAATGGTCTCGGCTACAGCGTGGTGTTGCTCTCGGTGGCTTTCTTCCGCGAGCTTTTCGGCACCGGCCGCGTTGCGGGCTTCACCATCCTGCAACCGGTAAGCGAGGGCGGCTGGTACGTGCCCAACGGCCTGATGGTCCTGGCACCCGCCGCCTTCTTGTTGATCGGATGTTTCATCTGGGCCGTTCGGAGCTGGAAGCCCGAACAGGTCGAAGAGGAGTTCCACATTGGAGCACTACCTGAGCCTGGCTTTGAAGGCGATCTTCGTTGAGAACATGGCTCTGGCGTTCTTTTTGGGGATGTGCTCTTTCCTGGCCATCTCCAAGAACGTCTTCAATGCCATCGGGATGGGCCTTGCGGTCATCGTCGTTCTCGCGCTGACCTGCCCTCTCAACAACCTGCTCTACCACTACCTGCTGGCCGAGGGAGCCCTTTCGTGGATCCCCGGGGCGGCGGGCGTACACCTCGAGTTCCTCACCTTCCTGGTGTTGATCGGCACCATCGCCGCGGTGGTGCAGGTGGTCGAGATGGTGATCGAACGCTTCAGTCCAGGACTCTACGGCTCGCTCGGAGTCTTCCTGCCGCTGATCGCGGTCAACTGCTCGATCCTCGGTGGATCGCTCTTCATGGTCGAGCGCGAGTACACGCTCACCGAGAGCCTGGTCTTCGGTACCGGGGCCGGCGCCGGTTTCGCTCTCGCCATCGTGGCTCTCGCCGCGATCCGCGAGCGCATGCGTTACTCGAATGTGCCGGAGCCGCTGCGCGGTCTCGGCATCACCTTCATCACCGTGGGACTGATGGCCATTGGCTTCATGTCCTTCTCGGGCATCCAGCTCTAGGCGCGTCGCGGGGCAAGGGAATCAGCCGTGGAACTCCTCACCATCGCCTACGGGGTGCTCTTCTTCACGCTCGTGATCGTTTCACTGGTGGCGATCCTGCTCGTCGCGAAGTCGCGTCTCGTTCCGGGGGGCGAAGTCGAGATCACGATCAACGACGACCCCGAGAAGACATTCGTCACCAGCGGCGGTTCGACCCTGCTCTTGACGCTCGCCGCGCACAAGATCTTCATCCCTTCGGCCTGCGGTGGGCAAGGCACTTGCGGCGTCTGCAAATGCAAGGTGCTCGAAGGGGGCGGCGCCCTGCTGCCCACCGAAAAGACCTACGTCTCTCCGAAAGAGGCCCGCGCGGGGGTCCGCCTCACCTGCCAGGTCAAGGTGAAGGAGAACATGAAGCTCGAGATCGAGCCCGAGGTCTTCGACGTGCGTCGCTGGACCTGCAAGGTCCGGTCGAACGACAATGTCGCAACCTTCATCAAGGAATTGGTGCTCGAACTGCCGATCGGCGAAGAGGTTCCCTTCCGCGCCGGCGGCTACATCCAGATCGAGAGCCCGCCCTACGAGGCGCTCTACTCGGATTTTCATATTCCGGTGGAGTACCGCGACGACTGGGCCCGCTTCGACCTGTGGCGCTACACCTCGAAGGTCGACGAAGAGGTGGTCCGCGCCTACTCGATGGCGAACTACCCGGATGAGAAGGGCATCATCATGCTCAACATCCGCATCGCCTCGCCGCCGCCGAACCTTCCCGACGTAAAGCCCGGCGAAATGACTTCCTATCTCTTCCACCTCGAACCCGGCGATGAGGTGGTGATCTCGGGCCCCTTCGGCGAGTTCTTCGCGCGCGAGACCCAGGCCGAGATGTGCTTCGTGGGCGGCGGCGCGGGTATGGCCCCGATGCGCTCGCATATCTACGACCTCTTCCAGCGGCTCGAGACCGACCGCAAGGTCACCTTCTGGTACGGGGCGCGCAGCCTGCGCGAGGCCTTTTACGTCGACGAATTCGATGCCATCGCCAGCAAGAACGAGAACTTCAAGTGGCACCTGGCACTTTCGGAGCCTCTCCCCGAAGACGACTGGAGCGGCTACGAGGGCTACATCCACCAGGTGCTCTTCGATCACTACCTGAAGAACCACCCGGCGCCCGACGAGGTGGAGTACTACGTGTGCGGGCCGCCGATGATGATCGACGCCTGCATGAAGATGCTCTTTGAGCTGGGAGTCGAAGAAGAGAGCATCCTCTTCGATGACTTCGGCTAGCCCCCGACCGCGAAGCGGGCCGCTCGCTGCGAATCCGCGGGCGCGTTGGCTGCTGCCGCTGCTGCTCGTCGTCCTCGTTAGCGCCAGCCTGCTGCGGCTCGGCGACCCCTCCCCCGGCGACCTCGTCGAATTGAACGGTGCGGCGCTAGGCACCACCTGGTTCGTGAAGGTCGTGGCCCCCGAGATGGACCTTGCCGGGCGCGACGCCCTGGCGGCCACCGTGGCGGCCGAACTCGAGGGCGTCGATGCGAAGATGTCGACCTGGGATCCTTCGAGCGAACTCTCGCGCTTCAATCGCGCGCGCAGTGTCACGCCGATCGCGATGTCGCCGCAGACCCTCGAAGTGGTGGCGATCGCCCAGGCCGTCAGCCTGGCCTCGGGCGGCGCACTCGACGTCACCGTGGGGCCGCTGCTGCGGGCGTGGGGTTTTGGAGCTGGGGCCACGGCGGGGGCCACGGCGCCGGACGAAGCCGAACTGGCGCGCCTCGAAATGCTGGTGGGTTTCGAACGGCTCCAACTCGACACCGGAGCCTCGACCCTGGCGAAGGCCCACCCCGAGATGGAGGTCGACCTCTCGGCGGTGGCGAAGGGCTACGCCGTCGACCGCATCGCCGCAGCCCTCGAAGCCCAGGGCTTTGCCCACTTCCTGGTCGAAGTCGGGGGCGAGCTTGCGGCCCGGGGCGAGCGCCACCCGGGCGCCCCCTGGCGCGTGGCCATCGAACGCCCCCAGGCGGAAGGCCGCTCGATCTTCGCGATCGCCCAGCTTCGCGATTCCGCCATGGCCACCTCGGGCGACTACCGCGACTTCGTCGTGCGCGATGGCGTGCGCCTCTCGCACCTCCTCGATCCCCGCACCCGGCGCCCCGTGGCGCACACTCTGGCTTCGGTGAGCGTCATCGCCTCCACCGCCGCTCTGGCCGACGCCTGGGCCACCGCCCTCTCGGTCCTCGGCCCCGAGGTCGGCCCGGCCCTGGCCAACCGCCTCGGCCTCGCGGCCTACTTCATCCTGCGCGAGCCCGGCGACACCCTGCGCGGCGTGGCGACCCCGGGCTTCGAGGAATTCCTGGCGGAGCGGTAGGGAAGCGCACGCCTGCCGAGCGCCGTATGCTCGGCGGGCGACACATGATCAAGTCATACGTCGGCGTCACCGATTTCGACTGGTTCCAACTCCTCCGAGAAGAGGACGGGATCGAAGAAATCAACTTCTGGCAGCCCGGCGGAAAGCGGCAGTTCAAGACCCTCGCAGCGGGCGATCTCTTCCTCTTCAAACTCAAGAGCCCCTGAAACTTCATCGTCGGCGGCGGCACGCTGGAGCTTCGAGGGCGGCGGGGGGCACCATTCGCCGTTGGAGACGGAGTGGAAGGGAAAGGGGGTCTTCGGATCTCGCGGCATCCGCGCCTCGCGTGACAGCTCGAGCTTCCCAGAGACGCTACCACTTCGGCCTGGGCACCTCCGCGCGTGCGATCCCGCCGCAAGGCCCCGTGTTCCCCTAGAATGGAAGCGAGCGCCCAAGGCGCTCGGGAGTCCGTATGGCCACCTTTCTCGCCACCTTCATCCTGGTCGGAGCCATCGTTGCCGCGATGGCCGTGGGGGTGATCGTTCAGGGCAAGAAGCTGAAGGGCTCCTGCGGCGGCATCGGCGGCCAGGACTGCGAGTGCAGCCCTCTCGCCGCCCGCGCCTGCCGCCTGCGCAAGGACGCGGCGTAACTCACCCGCCACCGAGTTCCCCGGGCGCACTACGATGGGCGCGTGACCACTCCGACCGACCGATCGACGTCGCCCTTCGTCTGGCGCTGGCTGCGAAGGCTCGCGTGGTCCGCCCTTGCTGGGGGCCTCGCGCTCGCAGTGATCGCCGGGGCCATCGTGCTGGCGCCGCTCGAGCCACCGGCTTTCGTCGCCGGTCCGCACCGCGTTTCGGTGGTGGAGACCCGGCAGATCGTGCCGGGGGACGGGCTGCCGAACGAAACCAACCCGGGCGCCTCCAACAACAACCTCGACGCCCTCCGCCACCACGATGGTTTCGTCTACCTCGCGTTTCGCACGGCGCCTCATCATTTCGCAAGCCCGGATACGCGAATCGAAGTCGTTCGCAGCCGCGACGAAATCCTCTGGGAGCACGAGACGAGCTACGCGCTCGGGACCGATCTTCGCGAGCCCCGCCTGCTGTCTCACGGCGGCGGGCTCTTTCTCTACGTTTCCGAACTTGGCAGCGATCCCTTCGACTTCGAGCCCCGGGGTATCCGCGTCGCGGAGCGCGACGCGAGTGGGGCGTGGTCGACACTCGACCCGCTCCCGGGCGGCGAGGGTTTCATCGGTTGGCGCGCGCGAAAGCTCGGGGGGGAGTCCTTGCTGATCGTCTACTCCGGCGGGGGCTCGATCTATTCTGCCGGGCCGGCTGCACTCCAGATCGAACTCTGGAAAACCCAGGACGGGCGGCACTTCGCTCCGTTCAGCCCGAAACACCCGGTGCTGGATGCGGGTGGTGGCAGCGAGGCCGACTTCAACCTGCTCGCCGATGGCAGCCTCATCGCCCTGGTTCGCAACGAAGGCGGCGATTCCCTCGGCTGGGGATCGAAAATCTGCACCGCGCCGGCGGGCGACCCCGCAAACTGGCACTGCCGCGGCGACCGCCGGAAATTCGACTCGCCCTTCGCCTTCCGCCACGACGGAACGGCCTACTTCATCGCGCGACGGAATCTCTTTCGCGATGGCAATTACGATCTCGAAATCGGACCCGGTCGGTTCCTGCGCAGCCTGATCAACCAGATCGTCTACAGCGCGACCCCCAAACGCTGCGCTCTCTGGCGCTTCGATCCAGCGACCAGGCGGATCCGATGGGTGATCGACCTTCCCTCGCGCGGCGACACCTGTTTCGCAGCGGCGTTGCCTGGGTCGGATTCGAATGAGGTCGTCGTTTACGATTATTCTTCGCCGCTCAGTGGCCCCGACCTGCGATGGATCCGAGGACAGCGCGGTGAGACGCGGATCTATCGTCACGTGCTGCGCTTCACTCGAAGCTGAAAACGGCCTTCGCGCAGACGGGAACGCCGCAGGCGGGAACTCCCAAACGGGGACGCCGTTTCGCTAGGCGGGAAGCCAGCGCGGCAGGGCGATGCCGTTCTCGGAAGGGGCGAAGGCCACGCGCACGGCGAGGCCGATGGCGGGCTCGCCCTCGAAGCCGCCGACGAGGCGCACCCTCTCATCTTCTTCGAGGGCTACGAGCACCACGGTGTAGGGCGCGCGCCCGGCGAAGTAGGGAAGCAGCGGCGGGTGCGGTCGCACGAAGGACCAGACGCTGCCGCGGCCCGAGAGCGTCACCCATTCGGGCGGGCGGTGCTCGCCCCAGGGCGAGAGTGAGCGCGGCGGAAAGAGCAGGCGGCCGCTGTCGGCGCAGCGTTGCAGGCGGAGTTCGCCGGCGAGCGCCCCCTCCCAGAAAGGGGCCGCCTCGGGCACGATCGGCGGCAACAGCGGATTGACTGCGCTCATGCCTTCCTCAAGATCATCGCGCTGGTGGGGACGCCCTCGCCGCCGGTGACGAGACAACTCTCGGCTCCCGCTACCGGGCTGGTCGAGGTGCCGCGCAGTTGCCGCACGCCCTCGTTCACCAGGTTGAAGCCGTGGACGTAGGCCTCGGAGAGCCCGCCGCCCGAGGTGTTGATCGGGAGTCTCCCCCCGAGTTCGAGCGCGCCGTCCTCGGTGAAGGCCGCGCCCTCCCCGCGCCCGCAGAAGCCGTAGCCCTCGAGCGAGAGCGGCACCAGCGGGGTGAAGGCGTCGTAGAGCTGGGCCACGCCGATGTCCGCGGGCTGAAAATCCGAATTTCGATAGAGCTGCTTCGCGCAGACGTGGGAGGGCCCTTCGAGTGGGTCGTCGCACCAGTAGTTCAGCATCGCGTGGGATTGCCGCGGCAGGCCCTGGGCGAAGGCGTGGACGTAGACGGGTGCACGGCGCGTGTCTCGCGCGCGGTCCGCCGCCACCAACACGCAGGCCAGCGCGCCGTCACTCTCGAGGCAGTTGTCGAAGAGGCACAGCGGCTCGGAGATCCAGCGCGCCGCCATGTACTCTTCTCGCGAAAGCGTCTTCTCGTACATCATCGCCCGGGGGTTGCGGTTGGCCATGCCGCGCACCGCCAGCGCCACGTTCGCGAAGTGATCGCGGGTGGCCCCGAATTCAAACTGGTAGCGCCGCGCGAGCAATGCGATCTCGTCCACCGGACGCAACAGACCTGACGGCCGGGTCCACTGCGCCGCCATCGACAGATCGGGCCCCGCGTTGGCCCACGGTCTGCCCCCCGAACCGCGCTTTCGCGAACGCCAGGCGACACCGACCCGGCACTGGCCAGCCGCGATCGCCATCGCCAGCTGTCCCACCGTGGCGGGCCCGGCGCCGCCGCCGTAACCCACCTGCGAGAAGAAGGTGATGTCCCCGGCGCCAATCCGCTTGGCGATCTCGACTTCGGAAGTCGACTCCATTGTGTACGAAGCCAGGCCGTCGACGTCCGAGGCTTCAACGCCGGCGTCGTCAAGGGCTTTGCTGATCGCCTCGACCGCGAGATCCGTCTCGGAGGGTTCGAGTCGCTTCGCGAAAGGGGTCTCGCCGATCCCCACGATGGCCGCGGCGTCCTTCACGCCCGCCATCCTAGCCGACGCCCGCTGGCCCGGGGACAGCCTCGCGAAGACGTCCGCTAAGCTCCCCTCGTGCAAGACAGGAGCCGCTTGTGAAGGCCGTTCGCTGCCAGAATGGTCGCGTTCTGGTGCAGGAGGTGGCGCGCCCCGAAGGCCCGGGCGTGCGCGTACGGATCGCCTCGGCGGGGATCTGCGGATCGGATCTGCACCTGGTAGCCGGCGCCTTCCCGATGGCCCACACCCTCGGTCACGAGTTCGCGGGCACGCTGGCGGACGGCACCGCGGTCGCCATCGAACCGATCGCCCCCTGCGGCGAATGCATCCCCTGCCAGCGCGACGACTATCACCTGTGCACTCTGGGGCCATCGATGATTTTCGGAATGGCACGCGACGGAGGCATGGCCGAAGAGGTGTTGGTACCCGAAGCGACGCTCGTGCGGCTGGCGCCCGGCCTCGCCGCGCGCGACGCCTGCCTGGTCGAACCGCTGGCGGTGGCCATCCACGGGCTGCGCCAGGCCGGGGTCGGCCCCGATACGCGCGTCGCCATCGTAGGAGCGGGCAGCATCGGACTCTCTGCGGTGGCGGCGACGGTCGCAATGGGCGCGCGGCCACGGCTGCTGGCGCGACACGATTTTCAACGCGCCGCGGGTGAACGGCTCGGCGCCGATATCGCCGAGAACGACGACGCCGACTGCGACGTGGTCGTCGACGCGGCGGGGAGCAGCTCTGCCCTGGAAGCAGCCGTCAACCTTTCGCGCCCCGGAGGCCTGCTGCTGCTGCTCGGCACCTACTGGGACGGCTTCGACGCGCCGATCTTCCCGATCTGCCTGCGCGAGATCCGCATCCTGCCCTCGAGCATGTACAACCGCGGCCCGGCGGGGCGCGACGTCGAAGTCGCGGCACGGATGCTCGCCGAGAACCCCGAGATCGCGCGCACGCTGATCAGCCACCGCCTGCCGCTCGAGGCCGCGGCCGAAGCCTTCGAACTCGCCCGCGACCGCACACGCGGCGCCATCAAGGTAGTGCTCGAACCGGGCGCTGCCGCCGCAAGCTAGACTCGGCACGGGCTCGCCAGCCGGTAAACGGAAGCATCGAAACGGGAGGCCCATGCGAATCGGCGTCACCCTTCACGCCACCGATCTCTCGATTTCGGTGCCGGAACTCGCCCGCGAGGCCGAGAGCCGGGGCTTCGCCTCGCTCTACATTCCCGAGCACACCCACATCCCGGTGAGCCGCCGCACGCCTCCCCCCACCGGCGAAGAGACCCTGGCGAATGAGTACCTGCGCAGCGTCGATCCCTACATCGCGCTGGCCGCGGCCTCCACCTGCACGGAGCGCATTCGCCTGGGAACCGGCATCGGCCTGGTCGCCCAACACGACCCGATCACCTTCGCCAAACAGATCGCCACCCTCGACCAACTCTGCGATGGGCGCTTCGTCTTCGGCATCGGCTACGGCTGGAACGTCGAAGAGATGGAGAACCACGGCATCGACGCAAAACGGCGCCGCGCGCTGGTGCGCGAGAAGGTGCTCGCGATGCAGGCGCTCTGGTCCCAGGAAGTCGCCTCCTTCGAGGGCGAGTTCGTACGCTTCGAAGACAGTTGGCAGTGGCCGAAACCAATCCAACAACCGCGACCACAGACACTGATCGGCGGAGCGGCGGGGCCGAAGCTCTTCGCCCACATCGCCGAGTACGCCGATGGCTGGATGCCGATTGGCGGCGCCGGCCTACGCGAGAACCTGCCGCAGTTGCGCGCGGCCTTCGAGCGAGCAGGCCGCGATCCCGCAACGATCGCGGTGGTGGCCCTCGGCGTGCTGCCCGATCCGGAAAAACTCGCCTACTACCAGGAGAGCGGCGTCACCGAGGTGGCGCTGCGCCTGCCCTCGGCGACGCGCGATGCCGTGCTGCCGGTGCTCGACGAATTCGCGCGCCTGGTCTGATTTTCCGGAGACTGGATTTTCGGCGGATTTCGGAGGTCGACGCCCGTTTTCGATGATCCGCCCGATGGGCGATACTGTGCCGAGGGCCCGGGAACCGCGCTCCCCCGAAGCCCCCACCCTCGGAGCCACCCCCCACCCTTGGACCTTCGCTACTCGGAATCAGACGAGAAATTCCGCGCCGAACTGCGCGCCTGGTTGGCCGAGGCCGTGCCCGCTTTCGGACCGCCACCCGGGATCCACGACTGGGCCGCGCGACGACTCTACGACACCGGCTGGCAGCAGAAACTTTTCGAGGCGGGCTACGCCGGCATCAACTGGCCGCGCGAGTTCGGCGGCCGTGACCTCTCGGCCACCGAACAACTCGTCTACTACGAGGAAATCGCCCGGGCGGGCGCACCCTATATCGGTGTCAACTTCGTGGGTCTGCTCCACGGCGGCCCCACCCTGATCGCCGAGGGCAGCGCGGAACAGAAGGCGCGCCACCTGCCGCGCATCCTGCGCGGCGAGGAGGTCTGGTGCCAGGGCTTCTCGGAGCCGAGCGCCGGCTCGGACCTTGCGGCGCTCCAGACCCGCGCGGTGCGAGACGGTGACGACTACGTCGTCTCGGGCCACAAGATCTGGTGTTCCTTCGGCCCGGTGGCAGACTTCGGCGAGTTCCTGGTGCGCACCGATCCGGACGCACCCAAGCACCGCGGCATCAGTTGGTTGATCCTTCCGATGGATCTCCCGGGGATCGAAATTCGACCCCTGCCCACGCTGATGGGCGAGAGCGACTTCTCGGAGGTCTTCCTCGACAATGTGCGCGTCCCCGCGCGGAACCGCGTGGGCGCCGAGAACGACGGCTGGCGCATCACCAACGTGACGCTGCGCTTCGAACGCGGCACCGCCTTTGCCAGCGAGATGATCAACCTGCAGCAGACCCTCGCGAAGCTCACCGCCTTCGCGAAGCGCGTGACCAGCGATGGTGTTCGCGCCTGGGATGACGCGGACCTTCGCCGCCGACTCGGGCACCTCGCCGCCGAGCTCGACGCGCTCTGGGCGATGGTGAAACTCTCGGTCTGCGAAGCCGAGGCGGCGGGGATCCCCGGGGTCGGCGCCTCGGCGGTGAAGCTCTTCTACACCGAACTCAACCAACGCATCAACGAAGTCGGCATGAGGCTCCTCGGACGCGCGGGCCTGTGCCGCGACGAGATCGAAGACATGCCCAATGCCCTGATTGCCGGGCGCTCGCTGCAATCGCTCTCGCTCACGATCGCCGCGGGGACTTCGCAGATCCAGCGTAATATCATCTCCGAGCGCATCCTGGGACTACCGCGTGAGCCGCGCCCGACAGCAGAGAAGGCGAAGCCGGCGTGAATTTCCAGATCAGCGAGGACCAACGCGCCCTGCAAGAGGGGGTTCGCAGCTTCTGCGAGGGGCGCCTCCCGGACGAGAGGCTGGCCGAACTCGCCGAAGGCGGCGGCTTCGATCGCGCGCTCTGGAAGGATCTCGCGGAACTCGGCGTCTTCTCGCTGCGCCGCGCCCAGGCGGAGGGGGGCCTCGGGCTCGGCTTCTGCGAATCGGTGCTGGTCTTCGCCGAACTGGGCCGGCGCGCCGCCCCCGGGCCTTTGGCCTGGAGCCAGCTCGCCGTTTCGTTGATCGACGGGGTCGCCGAGGGCGAGGTCGTGGTGGGCGGCCTCGATCTCACCGGCGGTGCTGCACTGGGTCCGCACCTGCTCGAACATCTAGACCACGTCGATGTCCTTCTGGTGATGGACGACGCCGGCCTACGGCGCCTTGATCCGAATGCAATCGAAGCGCGCCCGGTGGAAGTGCCCCTCGACCCGCTCACGCCGCTCCACCGCGCCGATTCGCTACCCGAAGGCGAGTGGCTCGCCGGTCCGGACGAGGCCGCGCGCCTCCGCATCGAAGGCGCCGCGCTGCTCTCGGGCCAACTCCTCGGCATCGCCGAGACCACCCTGTTGATGGCCGTCGCCTTCGCAAAAGAGCGAGAGCAGTTCGGGCGCCCGATCGGCGGCTTTCAAGCGCTGAAGCACCTCATGGCCGACATGTTCGTGCGCCAGGAGGTGGCGCGCTCGGCGGTCTACGCCGCCGGAGCCACTCTCGACGACCCGTTGGTGGGGAGTGCTCCGCGGGCGGTTTCCGCGGCAAAACTCGTCGCCAGCGAAGCCGCCCTCGCCAACGCCCACGCCTGTATCCAGATCCACGGCGGCATGGGCTTCACCTGGGAGGTCCCCGCGCACTACTTCTTGAAGCGCGCCCGGGTCCTCGAGTGTTGTTTCGGCGGTTCTAGCGAACACGCCGACGAAAGCGCCCGGCACCTCGCCGAGCGCGCCGAGGCACTCGTCGCCGCTCGCGCCTAGGGCGCGCGCGAAGGAGAAGATCGGATGGGAATACTCGACGGAAAAGGAGCCATCGTTACCGGCGCCGGTCGCGGTATCGGGCGAGGCCACGCGCTCCACCTGGCAGCCAACGGCGCCTCGGTGGTGGTGAACGACGTCGACCGCGGTGAAGCGAAGGGTGTGGTCGCCGAGATCGCCAAGAACGGCGGCCGGGCCAGCCTCAACGCCAGCGACATCAGCGACCGCGAGGGGGCCCGCGCGCTGGTGGCGCAATGCGCCGACGAGTTCGGCGGGGTCCATATCCTGGTGAACAACGCCGGCAATGTGAAGGACCGCTCCTTTCTGAAGATGAGCGACGACGAATTCGGCGATGTACTGCGCGTGCACGTCTTCGGCACCTTCATGTGTTCCCAGGAAGCAGCCCTGCGGATGAAGGAACAGGGAAGCGGCGGGTCGATCGTCAACACCGTCTCCGCCGCGCACTTCGGAAATTTCGGTCAGACGAATTACGCCGGCTCGAAAGGCGCGATCGCCTCGATGACCTACACCTGGGCGGTCGAGCTTGCGCGCTACGGCATCCGCGTCAACGCGATCAGCCCGTCGGGGACGACGCGCATGTCGGCCAGCGCGAAGATCGGCGGCAAGGTGGTCGACCTTCCCTTCCTCGACCCCGCGCGCAACGGCGCCTTCGTGGCCTTCCTGTGCAGCGACGACGCGGACTACGTCACCGGGCAAATCTTCGGAACCGGCGGCGAGCGCGTGACGATCCTCGAACAGCCGCGCTACGGAACCAGTATGCTGAAGCCCGGCGGCTGGGAGGTCGAAGATTTGCAGGAGCATTTCAAGAACCACCTGGGGAAGCAGCTCGAGCCCGTCGGCCTGATGAAGACCCCCTATCCCTTCTACGACGGCGTGAAGCCGCCCGGCGCCTAGCGCCACCGCGGATTCGAGAGCAGCGTGCCTGGCATCACGAAATTCGGAGCCTACATCCCGCCCACGCGGCTTCCGCTGGCGCTGCTCGCCGGGCGCGAAGCGCGCGAGGGTGGCCCCGAAAAGGCCGTTGCCGGGCACGACGAAGATGCGGTCACGATGGGCGTGGCGGCAGCAGTCGACTGTCTTCGCGGCCGCAATCGCGGCGACATCGATGGCGTCTTCTTTGCCTCCACCACGCACGCCTTCGGCGAAAAGCAGGC
>CAJXIC010000013.1 GCA_913054385.1 uncultured Pseudomonadota bacterium | reverse complement strand
TGCCCCCGGTGGTGTAGCCCGCGTCCTGCAGCACCTCGGCGATCAGGTCGACGTCCTCCGAGAGCATGGCGGGTTTTGACATCGCGTTGTGCGTCGAGGGCAGGGTCGACGAGACCAGCGAAGCCGTCGCCGGTTTGGTCCACGATGCGTGGGCGAACCCCTGCCACAAGCTGCCGCCCTCGTCGGCGAGACTGCAGAGATGCGGCGTCTCGACTTCGGTGGCGCCGTAACACGAGAGATGGTCGGCGCGCAGGGTGTCGACCATCACCAGCAGGATATTCGGGCGCTCCAGCAGTTCTTCGGGGATTGTGCCCTCGGTTACCGCGACAGTCGGGCCGGCTTGACTCGACGCCACCAGGCCGCCGATCAGGAAGGCGGCGAGCAGCCCGAGGGCCGGCAGCGGTCGTACCAGGGTCCCCAGGAAGGAGCGGAAGATCGGTCGGCCCGCGAAGAAGAGCAGCAACGCGAGCGCTGCGAAGCCGCCGACCACGCCAAGGCTCACCGGAAGCGGCGGCCACTGCTCGAAGTAGACGTCGCGGCGCAAGCGGAACAACGTGATGAAGAGCCCCAGTGGGACCAGGGTCGCGATCCACGCGAGCGACGGCACCCAACCGCGGATCTCGTCGCGGTCCATCGGCAGCACGCCGAGCACGGCGCCGCCCATCGTGCAGAGCCCTGCGAGGATCAAGGCGTAGGCCAGCGGGCCATACCAGAGCACCTGGGCTTCCTCGCCGAAGCCGCCGGCTGCGATCACCCAGGTTTCGAAGACGCCGATCAAGAGCCCCGCGACGATGCCGGCTCCGAAGCCGGCGGCCGCGCTCTCGCGCACTCGCAGGCCGATAGGCGGCACGTGGTCCGCGCTTTCGAGGTCTTCGCGGCGGGCCTTCTCTTCGGGGGTTTCGAGTTCGACCGCGCGGCGCGCCGCCTCTTCGTAGTCGACCTGTTGGCCCTCGACGCGGGAGTAGGCCGGTCGATAGTCCTTGCCCCGAAGCATCCAGAAGGCGAAGCCAAAGAGTGTCGGGACTTCCCCGATCCAGAAGCCGAGCGTCGCCGAGACGGCCGCGGCCCCAACCCCGATGATGCTGCCGAGGGTGAGGACCTGTGCGGCTTCGCGGATGCCGATGCCGCCGATGGTGGGCCCGATGACGGTGGCGAAAATCTGGATCGACGAGCCGAAGACCACCGGCCAGAAGGCCGCCTCGGCACCGGCACCGACGGCGATCGCCATGAAGAAGTACATCGCCGCCGTGAAGAAGTGGACGAAGAAACTCATCACGAGCATCCCGAGCACCAGCCTCTTCTTGTTCCGGTAGGCTGCCGTGGCCAGTGAGATGCGTGTCACCACGCCACGCAGGCGCTCCTTCCCGGGCAGCGGGAGGTGTTCGATCCCCCACTGTACGAGGCCCGGAAACCAGAGCACCGCGAGCAGGGCCGTGATGATGCCGATCGCCAGGGGCACGGTGATCGAAGCCACCAGGAAGCCGTTGTCGCCGAAAATCGAGATGCCAAAGGGCAATGCGACCAGGTAGGTGAGGAAGATGCCCGTCACGCCGAGCACCTTCTCGAGCACGGTACCGGCGGTCACCTCGACGGTGCGTCCGGTGAAGCGCGCCGCGTCGTAGAGCTTGTAGGCGTCGAGCCCCGCGGTGCTCGGCAAGAAAAATCCGATCGCCCGCCCGATCAGGAAGGCGCCGAAGATGTGGCGGAAGGGCAGCTCGATGTTCTGCCCGAGCAGCACGAGTTTCCATCGAACCATCGAGGCGAGCACTCCGGCAAAGCGCACCGCCGCGCCGATGCCGGCGAAGATCCAGAAAGTGGCCGCGTCGATCGACTGGAGCTGATCGACCATCATGTTCCAGGCGGGGACTCGCCCGCCCTCGGCGTCGGTGACGGGCCACAAAAGCAGCAGCCACACCATGCGCACCGTCAGGTAGAGCTTCAGCAGGTTGAAGAAGCGTCCGCGCCAGGGCTCCGCCAGGAAGCGCCGTGCCAGCAGGGCCAGCGCGGCCACTGCCACCAACTCGATCAGGATCCACATCGAAATCGCGTCCTTCCGTGCATCGTGCCGACCGGGGGAAGCGGCGCAGTTCGGATCGAGGGGAGGGCCAGTCTAGCGTCCAGCCCCCGCCGCTGCCTAGTTGTCGGCGTCCGGGTGCAGCAATGCGTCTCGACGCATCCGGTAATCGGCTTCGGAGAGTTTTCCGCTGCGCCGTTCGTCCTCGAGATCGGCGAGCGCCCGCAACGTGTCGGGCGTGAGCCGGTCGCTGAGCTGCGAGGGGAGCACGGCACCGACTTCGCCTTCGGGAATTTCGCTCTCCATCAGGATGGTTCGCGTTCGCACGTCGTGGCCCTCGAGAGCGCGGCGGCTCTTCATGAAGATGGGGTCCCTCCAGCGAATGGCCAGCCCGTAGGGCCCCACCGCGTGCATCTGTTCGTTCGGAACCGAACGGAGTTCGCTCTGCGCCTTGCCAATCGTGGGATCTGGAATCTTCGTCTTCGGGTCGTTGTCGATTTCGAAATCGAGGTGTGAGACGTGGATGTAGAGGTATTGGCCTTCGACCCAGGCGCTGAAGCCCGTGTAGAACTTGCGGTGGAAGAGGCCGAGCCGTCGTTTCTTGCGAACGGCCTTCACCACGACGTACTGGCTCGAATCGGCGCGACGGAGCGCCAGGGCCATCCCCTTGGCGATCGGCAGCACCGTCTCGGCGGTGACGATCGACGAAAGGAATTTCGTGTCGCTATCACTGTCCTCGTTGAACAGCTTCATCAGGTTGATTTCGGTGTCATCGGGCGTCGGCACCTTGTACTCGATGGCCGTGAGGATGTTCACCAGTCGCTTTACCGAGAGCGTGCTCGGGTGCTTGAAGCCGCGGTCGACGGGCTCGCCACCCGCCACCTGTCCGCGCAACTCGACCTCGATGCCGCGCTTGTCGAAGATCACGGTGGAGACATCGCGCGTGGCGCAGCCCACTGCGACGGCGAGCGCCGCGACGAGAAGCGCGATTTGCTTCGATCGGTGCGTCACGTGGCTCCCCCGAATGCGAGGACCAGACGGTAGGTTGCGAAGCTCGCCGTGTAGGCGAGAGCCAGAAGGTAGCCGAAGGCGAAGGCGGGCCACCGCCAACTATTGGTTTCGCGTCGCATCACCGCCAGGGTCGAGGCGCACTGCAGTGCGAAGACGAAGAAGACGAGCAGCGAGGCGACAGTGGCCGGAGTGAAGACGCGGTCCCCGGTGCGCGGATCGATGTCGCCCCGGAGCGCGTCGCCTAGCTCGCCCGACTCGCCCGAGGCGGCGTAGATCTGGGCCAGGGTCGAAACGATCACCTCGCGCGCGGCGAGGCTGGCGATCAACCCGACACCGATCTTCCAGTCGAATCCGAGGGGAGCGATGGCCGGTTCGATGGCGTGCCCGAGCCGACCGGCGTAACTGTTTTCGAGAGCAAAGGCGCTGTTTTCGGCGGGGGTCCAGTCGGGTTCGGGTGGCGTGCGCGGGAAGGCCAGCAGGAACCAGAGCACGATCGAGACGGCGAGGATGATCGTCCCTGCCCGGCGCAGGAAGGCCGAGAGGCTGCCCCAGACCTGCGACGCCCACAGCTTCAGGGTGGGGACGCGGTAGCTGGGGAGTTCCATCGTGAAGGGCAGCCCCTCTCCCGGCAGCAACGTGCGCGTGAGAAGTGCTGCAACGGCGAGCGCCGAAGTGGCGCCGAGGAGGTACAGGCCGAGCATCACGAGCCCCTGGAGCCGCAGCGGTCCGAGAACCGGCTCGTCGGGCACGAATGCGCTGACCAACAGGATGTAGACCGGCAGGCGCGCCGAGCACGTCATCAGCGGCGCGACCAGGATGGTCACCAGGCGATCGCGCGGCGAGGGGATGCCGCGGGTGGCCATGATGCCGGGAACGGCGCAGGCGTAGGACGAGAGCAGCGCGACGAAGCTGCGTCCCTCGAGGCCAATGCGCCCGAGCAGTCGGTCGACGACGAAGGCCGCGCGCGCCATGTAGCCGAGATCTTCGAGTAGGTAGAGCAGACCGAAGAGCAGGGCGATCTGCGGGACGAAGACCAGCACCGAACCCACGCCGGCCACCAGGCCGTCGGCCAGGAAGTCGGCCCACAACCCCGGCGCGAGGTTCGTGTGGATCGCCTGGGCCAGCGTCGCGGCGGCCCCCGAAAGGGCTTCCATCGCCGGTGCCGCCCAGGCGAAGATCAATTGGAAGAAGGTGACCATCACCGCCGCGAAGATCACGCTGCCAAGAACCGGGTGGAGCAGGATGCGGTCGAGGACCTCGCTCGCGCGATGCGGATCCGGTGGACGCTGCAGCGTGTGGGCGAGGATCGAATCGGCCCAGGCTGCGCGTTCGGGGGCGCTCTCGGGCGGTTGCACCGGGGGGCGGCTCCATTCTTCCGGGTGCTCGAGTTGGCGACGCAGCCGATCGAGGCCGCGTCCGCGGTGGCCGATCACGGGGATCACCGGAATGCCGAGCGCGGCTTCGAGGCGCGCCACGTCGAGGTGACCGTGCCGGGCTTCGAGTTCGTCGATCATCGTGAGCGCCAGGCAGCAGGGTTGCTGGCGACGCAAGACCTGGGCGATGAGCAGCAGCGAGCGCGGCAGCGAACAGGCATCGGCAACCAGCACCAGGGCGTCGGGTGCGTCTTCGAAATCGCCGTCGAGAACGCGAGTGACGACGCGCTCGTCCTCGGCGATGGCGTCGAGGCTGTAGGTGCCGGGCAAGTCGATCACGCGCAGCGAACGATCGCCGAGTTGCAGGGCGCCCTCGCGGCGTTCGACCGTCACGCCGGGATAGTTTCCGATGCGTGCGCGCAGGCCGGTGAGGGCGTTGAAGAGCGTGGTCTTGCCGGCGTTGGGACTCCCGACGAGGCCGATCCGCAGGACGGGTGTTTCCGCGGCTGCGCTCAAGAGGGGCCCCCCGCCTCGAGGCGGACACGGATCTGTCGGGTCTCGCTGCGCCGCAGGCAGATCTGCATGCCGCGCAGGGCGAAGACACCGGGGTCGCCGAGGGGGGCCCGGCGCAGCAGGGACACCGGGGTTCCCGGGACGAAGCCGAGGTCCTGGAGGCGGCGTCCGAGGGCCCCTGGCGCCCGCACCGCTTCGACGATCGCCCGCTGCCCAGGCTCGAGGTCTGCGAGGCAGGGGCGGCTGTCACCGTCTTCGAAATTGAAATTCGTTTTCATTTATACGGAGAATCTAGCCTCCCGAGGCGGCGCCTGCGACGGCGGGGGGGCTTCAACCTGGCCTCAGGCCGCGCCGTCGTCCTCGCTTTCGCTGCGCAGTTGGCGCTGCATCAGGCGCTGCCCGGCTTCCGCCGGGGTGCAGCGGCCGTCGAGCACCTCGCGCACGCCCTCGGCGATCGGCATCTCGACGCCGATCCGCTCCGCCAGGCGGCAGACGGCGCGTGTCGTCTCGACGCCTTCGGCCACCTCGCCCATTTCGTCGAGGATCGCCGCGAGCGATTGGCCGCGCCCCAGCGCGAGGCCCACCTGGCGGTTGCGCGAGCGGTCGCCGGTGCAGGTGAGCACCAGGTCCCCCATCCCGGAGAGACCCTGGAAGGTCTGGGCTTCTGCACCGAGTTTCAGCCCCAGCCGCGTGATCTCGGCGAGTCCACGCGTCATCAGCGCCGCCCGCGAATTGTGGCCCTGCAACTGTCCGTCGCCGATGCCGACTGCAATCGCGATCACGTTCTTCAGTGCGCCGCCGAGTTCGACCCCCAGCACGTCGGTCTGCGAATAGCAGCGGAACCACGGACACGAGAGGGTCGCCTGTACCGAGATTGCGTAGGTCTCTTCGGCGCAGGCGAGGGTGACCACCGTGGGTTTGCGCGCGGCGATTTCGGAGGCGAACGAAGGGCCCGAGAGACACACGATCCGATCGGCCCATTCCGAGGGAAGTACCTCGCGAAGTACGGCGCTCATCGTACGGCCGGTCTCGACTTCGATTCCCTTCACCGCCGACACCACGATACTGCCCGGGGCGAGGTGGGGAGCGGCGGCTTCGGCCACGCCGCGCAGCGATTGGCTGGGGACTGCGAGGATCACCAATTCGGCGCCGCGGAGCGCCGCAGCGAGATCGCTGGTGGGGTGCACCGCTTCGGGGATGGGAGCGTCCGTCAGGTAACGCGGGTTTTTCCGTGTGCGGAGGATGCCTTCCACCAATTTCGGATCGCGAGCCCACAAGCGGACTTCGTTCTCGGCGGCGCAGAGCGTCGCGAGACAGGTTCCGAAGTTTCCGGCACCGAGGACCGCAACGGGGATGGCCATGGCGCGAGTCTAACCGCTCGCGCCGCCCGCTACGCCTGTATCCAATCCGCCGGGCTGCGCTTTAGCCCTTGAAGGGAAGCCGCCGGTTGCCGCGTCGCCGCGTCAGCTGTTTTTCATCGAAGTACTCCATCAGCGGGACCAGCGTGCGGCGGGAGGTGCCGACGATCGCCTTGTAGGTCGGGGTGTCGATCTCGCCCTTCTCGCGCAGCACCGCTTCGACGCGGGCCTGCAGTGCCAGGACCGCCTCGCCATCGAACCAGAGATCGCCCGGTGCCCGTACCAGTGTCCCCTCCCTTTCGAGGTGAGCGAGAAGATCGCTGAGGTGCGCGAGCTCGATGCCGAGCGCGGGCGCCCAGTCGCGCGGCGAAGGCGGCTCGAGCCCCGCACTGCGGGCCTCGCTGCGGATTCGCTCGAGCAGGGCGAGGGCGGTCTGGTCGAAGCGCGGAGCGAAGTCGCTGCGCCGCACGAGATCGGCCAGGACCGCGACCTGCCCGAGAGAGCGTAGGCGTTCGAGAACGAGCCCCCCGAACTCGCTCGCGAGGTTCTTCGGCAGGCCACCTATGAGGGCGCTGCGCTGCATGCCGGGCCGCAGCGGTTCGGCCTCGTGGAAGGCGTCGAGGCGGCCGAGGGCGTCGCTCGCGAGGCGTTCGAGGCTGTCGGAGGCGATCCAGCGGGTGCCCGCGCTGTCGATCACGCCGGCGCTCCGGATTTCGTCGAGGGTGCTCTCGAGCAGGGGCCGATCGAGCCCCGTTTCGCGCAGCAGCGTTTCCCGGGTGATCCCCTCGAAGCCCGTGCGCGCGATCCGCACGCGGAGCTGCGCCGCGACGTCTCCCGAGCGCAGGGTTTCGAGTTCGGTGCGCAGCCCGGGATCGCTGCGTCGGCGATGCGGCGGGGCGACGTCGAGCACCACGCCACCGCCCAGGGTTCCACCGATGCCGGCCTCTCGAGCAAAGCCGCGTGCAATGAAACGATCGCCGGGTAGGAGCGGCACCGGATCGCCCTCGATGTGGATGCGCGCGAAGGATCGCCTCGAATCCAGGGGATCGCCGATGGGGGCGATGCGCGCCCGGCGTTTCGCGGTCCCGGCAAGAAATTCGATCGCCTGGGCCGCGTCGCCCTTCGCAGGATCCGCGAGCCAGGTGATTTCGACGTCGAGGCGGTCGGTTGGTGCCAGTGCGTCCACCGGCGCCAGCGACTCGCCGCGGGAGAGGAGGGCCGTTTCGATCCCCTGCAGGTTGACCGCGCAGCGGACGCCGGGCTCGATGCGCGTCGCTTCGTGTCCGTGGGTCTGGAGTCCCCGGATTCGCGCCTTTTCGCCGCTGGGATAGATCGTCACCGGCTGGCCGACTTCGAGTGCGCTGCCCACCAGGGTTCCGGTGACGACGGTGCCGAAGCCACGCACGCCAAAGACGCGGTCGATCCCGAGGCGGGCGGGCCCCTGGCGGCGGGTGCGGGGTACAGCGCCTTCGAGTGCTGCTGCCAGCGCTTCGCGGAGAAGGCCGAGGCCTTCGCCGGTCCGGGACGAGACCGGGACCACCGGGGCCCCTTCGAGTTTTGTCCCGGCCAGCGCGTCGGCAATGTCGGCGCTGGCCAGTGCGCGCATCTCGGCGTCGACGCAGTCGATCTTGGTGAGGGCCACGACGCCGCAGTCGATCCCCAGCAGTTCGCAGATCGCAATGTGTTCGCGGGTCTGCGGCATGACGCCTTCGTCGGCGGCGACCACCAACAACACGAGGTCGACCCCGCTGGCCCCCGAGACCATCGTGCGCACGAAGCGCTCGTGGCCGGGAACGTCGACCACGCTCATGCGGAGGCCGCCCTCTAGATCGAGAACGGCAAAGCCCAGCTCGATGGTGATTCCGCGCGCCTTCTCTTCGGGAAGCCGATCGGTGTCGGTGCCGGTCAGCGCGCGTACGAGTTCGGTCTTGCCGTGATCGATGTGCCCGGCGGTGCCGAGGACGAAGCGGGGCTTCGCTGCGGGCAGGCCAGCCTTCGGGTCGGACACCGCGGACCTCAGCGGGGACCGATGCTCTCCCGACCGACGTAGGGCATAAGGGCCGGGGGGATGGCAATCGATCCGTCTGCGCGCTGGTGATTTTCGAGCAGCGCCAGGATCGTGCGCGAGAGCGCGATGGCGGTGCCATTTAGGGTGTGGACCATTTCGTTCCTGCGATTCGCCTTGTTTCGGAAGCGGATCTTCAGGCGTCGCGCCTGGTAGTCGGTGCAATTCGAAGCGCTGGTCACTTCGCCCCAGTCGCCGCCGTCGCCGCGTCCCGGCATCCAGGCCTCGAGATCGAACTTGCGGAAGGCCGGGGCGCCGAGGTCGCCCGCGGCCACGTCGATCACCCGGTAGGGGATTTCGAGGGCCTGAAAGATTTTCTCCTCATGGGCGAGCAGTTCGGCGTGCATCGCCTCGGAATCCTCCGGGCGCGTAAAGCAGAACATCTCGACCTTCGAAAACTGGTGCACCCGGTAGAGGCCGCGGCTCTCGCGGCCGTGGGCCCCCGCCTCGGTGCGGAAGCAGTGCGAGATTCCGGCGAGCCGGATGGGAAGATCCGCTTCATCGACGAGCGTGTCTGCATAGAGCCCGCCGAGGGTGATCTCGGCGGTGCCGATCAGGCAGAGATCGGCGTTTGCGATCGAGTAGACCTGGGTTCCCTCGCCGCGCGGGTTGTAACCGATGCCGTCGAGAATTTCGGGGCGCGCCAGGTCGGGGGTGATGATGGGCGTGAAGCCAGCCTCCATCAGCAGATCGAGGGCGAAGCGCTGCAAGCCGAGTTCGAGCAGGACCGCCTCGTTCTTCAGGTAGTAGAACTTCTGCCCGGAGACCTTTGCTGCGCGCTCGAAATCGAGCAGGTCAAGAGAGGTCCCGAGATCGAGATGGTCACGCGCCTCGAAGTCGAAGCGCGTCGGCTCGCCCCAGCTGTGGAGTTCGCGGAAGTTTTCCTCTCCCCCTTCGGGAACGGCTTCGTGCAGAAAGTTGGGGAGGGCCTTCAGCAGCGTTTCGAGCGCCGCCCCGGCCTCGTCCGCGCGCGTCTCGAGGGCGGCCACCGCCTCCTTGAGCCGGCGTCCCTCGGCGACAAAAGCTTCGCGCTCGGCGTCTTCGAGTTTTCGCTTCCCCGCCTTCTGGTGCTCGTTGCGGGCGCGGTTCGCCTCGTTGACCTCGGTCTGCAGGGAAGTCGCCCCTTCCTGGGCGGCGATCACGGCGTCGACGTCGGCGCGCACGCCGCGCTTACGGCAACTCTCGGCGATCTCATCTCGCCGATCGGCGAGGGATCGGGGGTCCAGCACGGCTCCGGGAGGGAAGCACAGCCCCCGAGAGCCGTCGAGCGACGCGCGCGCGAGTCCCACGCGCCCGATCGACCCAGCAAGGGCGTCACGGTCTCAGCCCCAGCTCCCTGGCGGGTAGTCGCGCCGCCTGACGCACTGCCGTCCCCTTGGCGAAGCGTGGTAGCCTCCGCCTCCGATGGGATCTCCCGGCGGAATGGGGGCGAAGGGCCCCTTCCTGCTCGCCGCCTTCGTCGCGGTGTTGCTCGCCGTCGCCGTCGACCTGGCCCTCATGCACTCGCGCTACCACGGCCAGCGTTTGCTGCTCGAGGACGTCCGGCACTTCCCGACCTTCCACTGGGTCTACGACCCGGCCAACCCGGAATTCAACCGCGACGGTCTCCGCGAGTCGCGCGGGGCGGCGGCGTTTGAAGCCCCCGGCTGCAACATCCTCTTCCTCGGGGATTCTTTCGTCTTTGGGATGAGGGTTCAGCCCCAGCAGGCGCTGCCCCAACAACTCGAACGGGTCGCCGCTGCAGAGCGCCCGGGAGAGAAGATTCGAGTCGCGAATTTCGGCTGGGTGTCGGCCTCCCCCTACCTCCAGAAGGACCTGCTCGCGGAACTCGGGCCGAGCTACCGGCCCGACGTCGTGCTGCTCGCGGTGGACGTCACCGACCCCCACGAAGACATCAAGTACCGGCACTACAGCGAGCGAAAGGGCGTCCACGCCCTGCTCGATTGGCTGCCTTCGTGGTTGCTGCTTGCGAAGGAGTTCGCGGCCGATCGCGGGCTGCACGAAGAGTGGTTCGGCTACCCCGGGGATCGCCTGTTCCCCGTGAACCGTTCGCTCGAAGAGAGTCGCCCGCACATGCAGCAGACCCGCGCGCACATCGAAGCCATCGCGGCGATCGCTCGCGACGATCTCGGTGCCCGTTTTGGGCTGCTGGTGCTGCCGCGTCACTATCACTACAGCGATCGCGAATCGCCCGAAGATTGGGAGACCGGCGCTTACGACCGCGCGGGAGAGCACCGCTTCGAGTGGTTCCGCTACTTCGATGAGATGCGGAGCGAGGTCGAATTCCCGGTGCGCTCGCTGCTACCGGCGCTGCGACCGCCGCCCTTCTTTCCCACCACCTTCCACGACGACCCGCACTGGACCCCGGCGACACATCGCTACATGGCAGGGAAGGTGTTCGAGATCCTCGAGGAAGAGGGCCTCTTATGCGAGCCCGGCGCGGGCTGATCAGGCAGCGGGCAGGATCTCGATTTCGCAGCGCTGGCGGATGTCCCGCGAGGACGCTCCCACCCGGATCTCGAAGGCGCCGGCTTCGACTTCGAAGCGCTCCAAAGCGGTGTTCCAGCTCGCGAAGGCCGCCGCCTCGAGCGTGATCTCGATGCGCCGGGTCTCGAAGGCGGCGAGGTGGACCTTGGCGAAGGCCTTCAGTTCCTGTGGGGGGCGCAACTGCGTCGACTCCGGATCGTGGACGTAGACCTGCACCACCTCGCTGCCGACCCGATCGCTTTCGTTGCGGAGATCGAAGGAGAACGTGACGTCTTTCCCGGCCGCCACCTGGGGGGTGCTCGTCTCGAGGTCTGTGTAGGCGAAGCGCGCGTAGGAGAGACCGTGCCCGAAGGGAAAGCGCGGCTCGATCTTTTTGTGGTCGTAGTAGCGGTAACCGACGAAGATTCCCTCGCCGTAGAGCACTTCGCCGTTCTCGCCGGGGTAGGTGGTGTGGGTCGGGTTGTCTTCAATGCGCCGGGGCAGGGTCGTCGGTAGGCGACCGCTGGCATCGACGTCTCCAAAGAGTACGTCGCAGAGGGAATTGCCGGCTTCGTGGCCGAGGTACCAGCTCTGCAGCAGCGCCGCGGGCTTCTCTGCCCAATCCATCTGCACCGGCGAACCAGCGTTTACGACGACGACGGTGTTGGGGTTGACGGCGGTCACGGCCTCGACCAGCTCGTCCTGGCGTCCGGGGAGGCGCATCGACTCGCGGTCGCCGCCCTCGCCCTCCCATTCCGCGTCGAGACCCACGATGACGATCGCGGCATCGGCGCCGCGAGCGGCCTCGACGGCGCGCTCGAAGGCGTCCGCGGGCATCGGCGGCAGACAGCCGATCTTCACACCCGCCACCAGCGGCGAATCTTGTCGGCTGTAGTCGACTTCGATCTCAACGGTTCTGCCCGCCTCGAGTTCGATCGCGGCGCGCACCTCGGAGCTGCCCATGCCGAAGAAGAAGTCCCCGGACTCCTGGGACGTCCAGTTGTCGACTAATTCGACGCCGTCGATGCGCATGCGCGAAAGCCCCGCCGAGGTGAGGGCAAATTCGAAGCGGCCGCTCTCCTCGGGAGTGAAGCGTGTGCGGATGCGCGCTGCGAAGGAACGGATCGGGACTTCCTCTGCGAAGGGCACCAGCCAGAGGAAGCGACCGTCGCGTTCGCGCCGCTCGAGCACCGGTTTGCTATCGAAATCGGTCCCGGCGTAGTAGGCCACCGTGAGTCCGGGGGCGCCGTCCTCGAGCGTCGTCCAGAGCGAGTCGAGCACCGGGAGGCTCTTGTGAATGTTGCAACCGCGTTCGATGACGACCTCTGTTTCACTTCCGACCCGCTCGCGCAATGCGGCCAGCGGCGACACGCTGTAGTGCGGGACGACCTGCGCGCTGCCGCCGCCCTGGATGACACCCGGGTCGGCGTTGGGGCCGATCACCGCGATGCGCGAGAGCGCCGCCGCGTTGAGGGGGAGTACGCCCTCGTTTCGCAGCAGCACGATCGCTTCGGCCCCGGCTCGGCGCACGAGTGCGCGTTGCTCGGCGCTGTCGTTCGAGCGCTCGATTGGTTCTTCGGCGTGGTCGAAGGCGCCCGCCCGCAGCGTGATTCGCAGCAGCCGTTCCACCGCCGTATCGATTACCGCTTCGTCGAGTTCGCCGGCCTCCACCGCATCTTTCAGGGCTTCTTTCATGTGGATGCCCGGGCCGGGCATTTCGAGGTCGAGCCCGGCCTTTGCCGAGGGCACACCGCTCTTGGTGCCGAACCAGTCGGAGACGACAAAGCCGTCAAAGCCCCATTCTTCGCGCAGGATTCCGGTGAGCAGGCGCGCGTTCTCGCTGGCGTGTGTGCCATTTACCCGGTTGTAGGCTGACATCACCGACCAGCTCCCGGCCTCGCGGATCGCGGCCTCGAAGGGCGGCAGGTAGATCTCGCGCAGCGCGCGCTCGCTCACCTCGGAGCTGATCGACATGCGTTCGTATTCGGAGTCATTGCACACGAAATGTTTCACCGAGGTGCCGACCCCGGTCGAGTTGACGCCCCCGATGAAGGCGGCGGCGATGCGCGCGGTGAGGTGCGGATCTTCGGAGTAACACTCGAAGTTGCGGCCGGCGAGCGGGGCGCGGTGGATATTGACGGTGGGCCCGAGCAGGATGTGCGCTCCCTTGCTCTTGACCTCAGCGCCAATTTCGGCGCCGACGGCTCGGATCAATTCGACATTCCAACTCGCCGCCAGGGCGGTGCCGCAGGGAAAGCAGGCAGAGGTCGCGCCTTCGTGGCTCTCGCCTCGGGCACCGTTGGGGCCATCGGTCACCTTCAGCCGCGGAATCTTCAGGCGCGGGACGCCGGTGGAGTGCCACATGCCAGACCCCGTCATCATCGAAACCTTTTCCTCGAGGCTGAGTGCCTCGAGGAGTTTCTCGATTCGGGGGTCGGCTTCCGGCTCTTGATCGGCTTTGGTTTTAGAATCGGTCTCGGCGGGGGGTGCGCTCATCTTTGCGGGCTCCAGCTTCGAGAGGGGGGTGGGGGAGCAGTCTAAGTTCGGTCGAAGGTGGCGGCCACCGGGCGTCGTTTTCGTGCCAGGGCTAGGCTTCGCGGCGAGCGGAAGCGGTATCGCTGCGAAATTCCCGCGATGGAGAACGCTTGAGCGACCGACCGGAAGTCAGGCTGTTTCCGAGACCTCGCGAACTCGCGTGGACGGACCGGGGAGGGTGCGGCGCGGAGGCGCCGGTGCGCGAGGCGGCGGACGCGACGCTTCCGGCCGAGGGCTTCGCCATCGAGACGGGGCCCGACGGCGTGGCGCTGCGCTACCGGGATGCCGCCGGGAAGCGCTACGCCGAGGCGACCCTGGCGCAACTGCGTGACCAATGGCAGGCAGGCTGGCCCGGGATCGCGATTCGCGACTGGCCCGATTTTCCGGTGCGCGGCTACATGCTCGACGTGAGTCGCGACCGCGTCCCCACCCGCGAGACGCTGGAGCGCATCGTCGGGCTTCTTGCGCTCTTTCGCATCAATCACCTGCAGCTCTACACCGAGCACACCTTTGCCTACCGCGCGCACCGCACCGTGTGGGAGAACGCCTCGCCGATCACGCCCGAGGATGTCGTGTGGCTCGACGCGCTGTGTACGGAAAACGGGATCGAGTTGGTTCCGAACCAGAATGTCTTCGGGCACATGGGGCGCTGGCTCCAGCACGACGCCTATCGCGCGCGGGCCGAGGCCCCTGAAGGCTGGCGCGCGCCCTGGGGTTCGCAGCTGCCACCGGGGGTACTGGCGCCCAGCCGCGACAACGCCGACTTCTGTCTCGGTCTGCTCGAAGAACTGGTGGCGCACTTTCAGAGCCGCCGCGTCAACGTCAACTGCGACGAGACCTTCGAACTCGGCCAGGGCCAGAGCCGGGCCGCGGTCAAAGCGCGCGGCGCCGGTGCGGTCTACAGCGAGTATCTCGGCTGGATCATCGAGGGGCTGCACGCGCGCGACCACGAGGTGCTGTTTTGGGGCGACGTGGTGCGGCAACACCCCCTGCAGGTCGCCGGGTTGCCGCGGAAGGACACGATCGGCCTGGCGTGGCACTACGAGGCTCCCGCCAGTGTGGATGAGCCCCTCAGCGACGAGGCACGTTCCGTCATGGCGAGCTTCGGGATGGACGAGGCGGCGCTGCGAGGCTTTTCCGGGCACGTGGCTCCCTTCGTCGAGCACGACTTTCCCTTTTGGGTCTGCCCGGGGACGTCGAGTTGGAACACCCTGATCGGGCGGCTTCCGAACGCCTACGCCAACCTGCGCGACGCCGTGGCGACCGGGCTCGCGTCGGGCGCGGGCGGCGTGTTGATCACCGATTGGGGCGACAACGGGCACATGGCGCCTCCGTCGATCAGCTGGTTGCCGTTGGCCTACGGCGGCGCCATCGCCTGGGGCTTCGAGGCCAATCGCGATCTCGAGATCGAAGCCTGCGTGAGCGAGTTCGTCTTCGAGGACAGCCAGGGCTTGCTCGGTCCGGCAATCGCCGAGCTCGGCACGCTGCACTCACTGCCGGGTGTACGGGTGCCCAATGGCAGTGCGCTGCAGTTCGCCTTGATCCGCGAAGAGATGCTCTCGCGTTTTCAGAGCGGCGAGGCCGACGCCGCGGGACTCGGCGAATTGCACGAGCGCCTGGGCGACATCGCAGCGCGCATCGAACGAAGTGCCCCGGCGTGCTCCGACGGCGGTCTCGTGCAGCGCGAGCTGCTCCAGGCCATCGCGATGGCGCGCCACGGCGCCTTTCGCGTGGCGCGCAGCGCCGACCTGCCGTGCCCGACCGATGCGGAACTCGCGGGGGGGCTGCTCGCTTGCATCGGCGGCCAGCAGCGCTGCTGGCTCGAGCGCAGCCGCCCGGGCGGCCTCGCGGACAGTCTCGACCGCCTGCGTCCCGCCCTCGCCGGCTACGCCGGCTAGCCCGCCGGAACCGCCGGAAA
>CAJXIC010000012.1 GCA_913054385.1 uncultured Pseudomonadota bacterium | reverse complement strand
GAGGCGCGCCACGTCGAGGTGATGGCGCGCTTCCTCTCAGGCAAGATGGGGGCGTTGCACCCGATTTCGCCCACGCTGAAGACGCTGCTCGACATTCTGCTGAAGGCCGAGGGGATGCAGAAGAAGATCCTCGGCATGCAGGTTCTCTTCGAGGGGACCGCGGTGGGCATCATGGACATGCTGCGCAGCGAGTCGAAGAACCCGCTGCTTTCCGAGATGCTGAGGCGCGTTGCCCAGGACGAGTCGCGCCACGCCGCCTTTGGCGTGCTGCAGATGCGGCGCGTGGTGCGCGACGCCTCGACCGAGGAAATGAACGAGATGGAAGATTGGGCCTTCTCGATCCTCGAGGCCCTCAACGCCAACCAGAACGCCGACATGCTGCGGCTCTTCGCGCCGAAGTACGGCTTCGAAGTCGAGCCGGTGGTGCAGGCCTTCACCTCGATGCCCGAGTTCGCCGACCTCAACTCGTCGGTGTACATGCACACGGTGGTGCCGAACCTGCGCAACCTGGGATTGATTACCGAGCGTACGGCCGGCGGCTGGCTCTCCAAGGGAATGATGACGCCCGCGGCCACCGCCGGTGCGCCCCTGCCCATCGCCGGCTGCTAGCCCCGACCAAAAGGGGGCAGTCCTGCATCACTGCAAAAGGGGACAGTCCTGCTCTTTTGGGGCGTGGTGCCAGCGCGGATTGCGAGGGGTTTCGGTTGGCGGCCACAGTCCGGGGGGTGGCTCGTCGATTCGCGATCGTCAACCGGTCGTTGAGGGTTGTACCCGTCGCCTGCGCCGTTGCGGGGCGCTGTACGCGTGCGTTCCGCTGAGCGGTCGACAGCAACCCCCCGGACCGATGGCCGCTCGTGTCGCTTTCGGTAGGCCGCGCAGCCCCGTCCGGTAGCGGATCGCACTCTTCCCCAGCCCATCACGCGGGCGCGGCACCTCGCGCGGCGACGAAAGCCGTCGCGCGCCCCCCACCGGTCGGTGAACCGCGGGGAAGGAAGAAGGGGTACGCGTTCCCCTCCGTCGACACGCCAACGCCGTGCCCGCGTAGCGGCTTCTCGGGTGGCGGCGGGCGCTACCGGAAACGCTGGGAACCCCCGGTGACCGACCGCGTGCCTTCTCCGCTTCGTAGCGGCGTCGTGCGGATGGGGGTTCCGGCGAAATCAAGCGCAGCGAGCCTCTCGTGAACCGACCCGTTCGCAAAGCCCGAGGCCCGCGCCGACCGAAACCGAACGCCAGGGGAGCGAGCGAGCCATTCGCCGGGGCCCCCATCCGCGCGACGTCGCACAGCACCCACCCCCTTTACCGCGGGCACCTGGAACAGCCCCGCACTCGATTGCGAGAATGCAGGACAGTCCCCAGGATCAGGAGTAGTTGGCGGCGCCGCGGGCGAGTTCCTTGGCGATCTCGCGGACCAGGCTCTCGGGTTCCTGTACGCGGGCGTCGGCGCCGAAGGAAAGAATCCAGCTGCGCAGCTCTGCGGTGTCGCCGACCTCGAGACAAACTTCGATCCGGCCCCCGGCCAGTTCGCGGACTTCCTGGCTCGGGTGCCAGGTGCGCTCCTCGACATAGGTGCGCACCGCCTTCGCGAAATGGATGCGCACCTTCGTGGCGGGCTCGGCGATCACGCCGAAGGAGTGCGCGAGGTGCGCGTCGAAGTCGAAATCGGGCAGGATCTCGAAGTCATCGCCCGTCGCCTTGATTTTACGAATGCGATCCACTGCGAAGGTCCGCACTTCTTCCGAGAGGTGATCGAAGCCGATCACGTAGAGCCCGCCGCCGCTGTACCAGACGCGATAGGGGTCGAGCCGGCGTGTGCGTACGGCGCCGCTGCGGCCGGTGCGGTAGCGGATCTCGACGACACGCCGACGCAGCACCGCGTCGTTTAGCGCCTGGATCGTGTCGCGGCACTCGGCGTAGCGTTTATGCGGTCCGGGCATCACCTTGAAGGATTCGCCGAGCCTTCGCAGGTAGGCCGAGAGTTCGGGTCCGAGCCCCGCGCGGATCTTCTCGAGCGCCGAATGGATCGAGTCGTGGAACACCGTCCCCTCGAGGGCGCCGAGCAAGTCTTCGCTGAAGGCCAGTGCCAGGAGTTCGTCCGGGGTGAAGGGCACATTGCCGATCTGGAAGGAATCGAGGAAGCGGTAGAAGACGTGTCCGTCGCGCTTCTCGCTCACCACCGGAAAGCCCGCGTACATCAGCGCGTTGAGATCGCGGTAGACAGTGCGACGCACGCAGCCGAGGTTTTCGGACAGGTCGCCCAGGCCCACGCCCCCCCGGCTTCGCGCGAGGTGCTGGACGAGCTGCCACTGGCGTGCGAGTTGGTCGCCGCGCATTGCGGCTAATCCATCTCTTCGTCGGAGAAGAAGCGGATGAGGGATTCTTCCTGGGCTGCTGCGTCGGCGTGGCCGAGTTCGGCCAGCGGGCGCGCGTAATGCGTGTCGAAGAGGAGGTAGGAGAGCAGGTCCGACTCGTTGGGGCCCGAGGCCGAGCCGAAGGCCTTCAAGAAGAGCTTCAGGAAGGGCGAGAGCTCGAGTTGTCCGCTGCTCATCACTTCGCCCGCCACCATCCCGAGATCGACCGAGGGACGGATCACGAGGTGGTGGATTTTCTCGACCGGTCGGTTTCCCTTGTCGGCGCCCTCGGCATTGAGTTTCTCGAGGAAGTCGTCGCCGAAGGCGGAACGGCCGTTGTCGATCAGGTCGTTGATGAAGTGCATGCGCGCGAGGTCGGCATCGATCGGCGAGAGGAGCAGGGCATTCAAGACCTTTCCGAAGAGGTACATCGGATTGCCAAAGCCGGCAGTCCGTTGCTGGGCCAGCCCTTCGTCGACGTCGAGGTTCGTTTCCTGGCTGAGGGCCACCACCAGGATCCGGTTGGCGCCCATGCGCACTACCGGGGCCAGTGGCGTGGCCAGGCGCAAGCCGCCATCCGCGTAGTAGCGTGAACCGATCCGAACCGCCGGGAACAGCAGCGGGATCGCGGCCGAGGCGAGCGCGTGGACCGGCAGCATGCGGATCGCCTGCATGCGGATATGGGTCTGGGTGGCCCACGGCGGTAGCTTCGAGTCGGCCTGCTCGACAAAGACCACCGCCCGGCCCGTGGCGATCTGGGTGGCTGCGACGCACACCGCATCGACGCGCCCTTCGCGCAGGTTGTTTCGCAGCGAGCGCCAGGGGATCGCCTTTCGAACCAGTTGCTCGAGGGGCCGGGTGTCGAGCACGCCAAAGAGCCGATCGGGTCGCTGCCCCTTCTGGAGTTGTGCTGACATGCGCCGCAGGCCCAGCAGTTTTCGGGGCAGGCCCAGCAGGTCGCCGCTCGAAAAGCGGAACACCTGGTCGACGTGGAGGTTCTCCCAGATCTCCGACAAGCGGCGACCGCGCTCAGCCCCGTCGAGGTGAGCAGTGGCGCCCAGGAAGCAGGCGTGGATGGCCCCCACGGAGGTGCCGCTGACCAGGTCGAAGGAGACCTCGAGACCGGTCTTCTTCGGGAAGGTCTCGAGGAGGTAGCGCAGGACCCCGGCTTCGTAGGCACCGCGCGCGCCACCGCCCGCGAGGACGATCGCTCTCCGGGGGGGGCTTCCGTGCGCTTCCCGGGACAAGCTGCTCCCCTAGTTTACTCGCTCGGAGTATTCGCCCGTGCGGGTGTCGATCCGGATGGTCTCGCCTTCCTTGATGAAGAGCGGGACCTGAACGGTGGCTCCGGTCTCTACCGTGGCTGGCTTCGTCACGTTCGAGGCGGTGTCGCCTCGGAAACCCGGATCGCATTGGCTCACCACGACATCGATGAAGGAAGGCAGATCGACGTTGACCGGGTTGCCTCGCCAGAAGAGCACGCTGACGTCGGTGTTCTCTTTGAGGAGCAGCCGCACATCGCCGACGACCCCCTGGGACATCGGCACCTGGTCGTAGGTTTTGTTGTCCATGAACACCAGGTTGTCGCCGTCGAGGTAGAGGTATTGCATGGCGCGTTCCTCGATGTCGGCTTCCTCGACCTTTTCGCCCGAGCGGAAGGTTCGATCGATGACCTTCCCCGTCAGCAGGTTCTTCAGCTTCGTGCGCACGAAGGCACCGCCCTTGCCGGGCTTTACGTGCTGGAAGTAGATCATCACGAAGGGGGAGCCGCTGAGCTCGACCTTGAGTCCGTTCTTGAAGCGCGAGGTGTCCAGGGCCATGACGGCAGGTCTCTCCAGCGCCCGAAGCGACGAGCCCGTGGCGCGACGGCGGACGATAGCAGAGGCGCTTCAGTCCGAGGTGCCTGGACCCGCTTCAAAAGCTTCGCCCCTCGCATCGAGGAGCCCTTGGATCCGCGCCCGCACTTCCGAAACGATCGACGCCACCCGCTCCGGGTCCTTTGCCGCTTGGGAGTCGGGGCGGCCGCTGGTCTCGATCGGTTCGGAATAGACGATGCGGTAGCGAACCGGCAGGGGAAGCAGTCCGAGCAGGCCGAGCCAGGGGAAGGTCGGTGTGATGGGCAGCGCGGGCAGGCCAAAGCGGTTGGCGAGAGACTTCCAGTCGAAGAGCAGCGGCGCCTGGTCGTCGCTGCCGATCACCGCCATGGGCACGATGGGCGTGCCGGTCCGCAGCGCTTCTTGCGCAAAACCCGAGTGGAAGGGCTGGAGCCGGTAGCGCTCGCTGTAGGGCTTACAGGCCCCGCCGGTCCCCTCCGGAAAGACGAGCACCGTGGCGCCCGCGTCGAGCAAATTGCGAAACGCCGTGCGCGTGCCGGGAACCTGCCCGATGGCCTCGAAGAATTCGCGCAGGGTATCGAGTTCGCCCACCCGCCGATCCACCAGGGCCCGGCACAGGCGCGGTGGATCGCTCTTTAGCAGCAGGTCGGTGAGGATCATCGCGCCATCGAAGGGCAGCAGCCCCGCGTGATTCGAAACCAGGATCGCGCGCCCGTCCCGGGGCAAGCGCGCCTGCCCGCGGCTCTCGACCCGGAACCACGATCGATACAGAAAGAGCAGCCCGGGAAGCGTGTCCGCGAGGCTCTCGGGGTCGAACCCAAAGCGGTCCCCTTCGCCCCGCGGCGGCGCCAGCGCCTCGACCCGCTCGCGGTCTTCGGCGGCGAGGAAACGCTGCAGCCCGAGGCCCGCCACGAGTTGCTTGAGGGAGGGCAGGGCGGGGGTCGCTGCCGGGTTCGGGGTGGCCGGTTCGCCGCCGCCGGACGCTTCTTCGGAGGCAGCGGCTTCTGCGGCGCCGGCCCGGGGCGCTCCATCGAGGGCGTCGAAGAAGGGATCGCGCTCCAGTTGGGGATCCGCGAAGGGGTCGTGCCCCAGGCCGGATCTGCTCGGCGGTGAGCGTCGCGATCGGTTCACGGCGTCGCGTCCGATCGGTTCACTTCCGGTTGCGGAGCGCCGCCCCGCTGGAGCAGCTCGTCTCCGATCGCGGCCAGGGTGTGTGCGCATTTGTTTCGTGGAGCCGTCTCGAAGATCGTGAGACCGCGCGACTGGGCTTCGTCGATCTTGACGGTGAAGCCGACGACGTTCTTCGACAGTTCGGACGGGAAGCGCCGCTCCAGTGATTCGAGGATCTCGCGGGCCATGCGCGTGCGCCGGTAGAAGGTGGGGACGACCAGCGAGACGGGAAGGCGCGCTTCCGGGTGGCGGCGGCGGAGCGTGTCGAGGGTGCGCATCAACTCGGCGCAGCCGTCGAGTGCCAGATAGGTGAGGGGCACGGGAACGAGCACCTCGCTACTCGCCCGCAGCACGTTGAGCGTGAGCGGGCCAAAGGAGGGAGGCGCGTCGAAGAGGACGAAATCGTAGGCCTCCAGTTCGGGCGCCGAAGCCAGACGTGCAGCCAGAAGGCCCGAGGGATCGGTTTCGGGGTCGCTCCCCCGCCAGGCGGGAAACAGGGCCAGCGATTTGTTCGAGACGATGATATCGAGCCCGGGGATTCGGGTGGCCAGCCGCGGCAGCCGGTCGCAGGGCTCGTCGAGGGCCGCCGCAGCGCTGCCCTGCGAAAGTGTTGCATCGAGCAGCAGGTCAAGGGATGAGCGCGTTGCCGCGTGAACGTCGATCCCGAGGGTCTTCCCGAGCTGGCCCTGGGGATCCATGTCGATGACCAGGGTTCGGAGACCCCTCTCGGCGGCGAAGTGGTAGCCGAGATGGGCGACGAGCGTCGTCTTCCCGCTTCCGCCCTTCTCGTTAATGAATGCGATGCGCCGAGGCAACCGAACCCTCCTCGGAGTGTAGGCCGGGGGCTCGGCGCAAAATAGAAGAGCCCCCGATGGGCTGCCATCGGGGGCTCGATTCGACTCTGGGTGCGCGCTGCGCTCCCTGGCCTCAACCCTTGGCGGCGAGTACCGCTGCGGTGAGGGCCGGCACGACTTCGAAGAGGTCGGCGACCACGCCGATGTCGGCCACTTCGAAGATCGGGGCATCGGGATCCTTGTTGATCGCGATGATGAAGTTCGAGGACTTCATGCCGACGAGGTGCTGGATCGCACCCGAGATGCCGCAGGCCACGTAGAGCTTCGGTGAAACCACCTGGCCCGACGAACCCACCTGATAGGGGTGGGGGAGCCAGCCGGCGTCGACCACCGGGCGCGAAGCACCCATGGCACCGCCGAGTGCGTCAGCGAGGGGCTGGATGACCTCGGGGAACTTCTCCGGGGCGCCCACGCCGCGTCCGCCGGAAACGATGACATCGGCCTTGGTGAGGTCGATCCCCGTAGCCTCGGCCGCCTTGACTTCGACGAATTTCGCGCCGACGCCCGAGAGGTCGACCGCCAGGGCTTCGGTGCCGCCTTCGGAGGGGCCCTCGAAGGCCGCCACGGCGCCGGGTTGCATCGTCGCCACGATCTTCGGGGCGGACGAGGAGAGATGGGCGTTGATCTTGCCATTGAAGATGCGGCGATAGAACTGCAGGGAGTCGCCTTCGGCCTCGATCTTGAAACAGTCGCTCACGAAGGCCGCGTCGAGGGCGGCGGCGATGCGCGGGGCCACGTCCCAGCCGGTCGGCGTATTCGAGACGAGGACCACGTCGGCGTCGGCCGCAGCCACCGCCGCCTGGATCGCCGCCGATTGGACGTCGACCGAGTAGTTCGCCGCTAGGGCGTCGTCCACCACCAGTGTGTCGCCGCCGCCCTTCGAAGCGAAGTCGCTGGCGAGGTCGCCCACGCCGCTTCCGACCACGAGGCTCTTAACAGGCTTGCCGTTGGCTTCCGAAAGCGCGCGGGCCACGCTGGCGAGTTCGAAGCTCGCCTCGCGGATCGCGCCGTTCTGGATTTCCGTAACGATGAGGATGCTGCCCATCGGATTCGTCCTTCCTTTTGGGGCGGGCCTAGAGGAGGCCCAGCTCCTTGATCTTCGCGACGAGAGTGCTGGCGATTTCTTCGCTCGAGCCCTCGACCATTTCTGCGGTGTCGCCCTTCGGCGGCACGTAGACCTTCTCGACCTTGACCTTCTGGGCAGAGGCTCCCACCTGGCCTTCGAGGCCGAGATCCGCCGCTGTCTTCACGTCGATCGGCTTCTTCTTCGCCTGCATGATGCCCTTGAGCGAGGCGTAGCGGACCTGGTTGAGGCCACTCTGCACGGCGATCAAGCAGGGCTGGGGCAGATCGACGACTTCGAGAGCACCGCCCTCGAGTTCGCGCTCGACGCGGTAGCCGCCATCCTGGGCTTCGGCCTTGAGCACGCCGGTGGCCGAGGGCATCCCGATCAGCTGCGAGAGCATCGGCGGCACGGCGGAGTAGTTGTCGTCGTCGGCCATCAGGCCGGTGATGACGAGATCAGGGCTCTCTTCTTTTGCCACCGCCGCGAGGATCTTCGCGATGCCCAGCGAGTCGGAACCCTCGGCGGCGGGATCGTTGACGTGGACGGCGCGATCCGCACCCATGCCGAGCGCAGTGCGCAGCGCCTGGGTCAGGCGATCGGGGCCGACCGACACGACCACCACTTCGGCCTCGTTCGCGTCCTTGATGCGGAGCGCTTCCTCGAGGGCGTAGGTGTCGTAGCTGTTGATCTCAAACTTGATGTTGTCTTCTTTGATCCAGGTAGAATCATCCCGGATTTCCAGGCGCGCATCCTGGTGCGGCACCTGCTTCAGGCACACCATGACCTTCATGGGCGAAAGCCTCCAAGAACGGGTTTTGGGCGGTGAAAGGGAGCCACGGCGAACGCCGCGGCTTTCGGAGTCGGCAGACCCTAACCAACGGGGGTCGGAATTTCAATTGCCGGGAGAGTTCTGCTGGGGGCCACGCCAGCGCGATGAGGGCCGCTCGCGGCGCTGGAAATGCCCGTTCACATTCCGCACTCTTTGACGGTGCACCGAATCCTTTACGTGCTGGGGTTGCTGGCTGCGTTCGCGGCACAGGCCGGGGAGCCGAGCGGGCCCAGCGCCCCTGAGGCCGGTGTCGCGCGCGAACACCGGCTGATCGTCATCACCGACGACGATCTCCACCCCGAAAAACTGAAGCTTGCCCCCGGCCAGTTCGTCGCCTGGATCAGCTACGCGTCGCAGCCGGTTCGGGTCGTGTTCGAGAAGGACGTGGCGCGGGAAATGGTCTGCGAGCATCCGATGAACTTCACGCTCGAAGATGAGGGGTTGCGTTCGGATCCCCTGTCGCCGGGCGAATTCGCCAGCTTCTGCGAGTTGCGCGCCGGCAAGTTCGAGTATCGCGTCGAGCCGGTCTCCGGGAAGGGCGACGAACTCGAGGGGGAACTGAAGGTGCGCGAGCGCTGACCGAGGAAAAAACGGAAAAAACGGGGACGGGGTTTCTTTTTTTCTTTTTGTCCTTTTCGGCCCGCAGCTCGCGTCGGGTGCCAAGCGCGACTCGAAGGCCGAAAAGGACAAAAAGAAACCCCGTCCCCGTTTTCGGAAACGTCCCCGTTTTCGCGTCCCGGTTTTGCGATCAGCCGGCGCCCATGAAGGACAGGAAGGTCTCGAGATTGGTGACGCGGAGGAAGGGGTTGGTCTGCTTCTGCTCCCCCATCGTCGACTGCCCCTCGGCGGAGTAGAGGTGCCCGGGGAAGAGCAGCGTTTCGTCCGGCAGTTTCTTCAGGGTGTCGTTGAGGCTGTGGTACATGGCCTCGGGGTCGCTCCCCGGAAGGTCGACGCGGCCGCAGCTGCCGAGGAAGAGGGTGTCGCCTGAGACCAGCTGTCCCGGTTGATCGGCCTGTTCGACCAGGAAGCACTGCGACCCGGGGGTGTGCCCCGGGGTGTGGATCAGTCGGATCTGGATGTCGCCCACCTCGACCACGTCGCCCCCGTCGTGTTCGATCAGGTCCGAACGCGAGATGTCGGCGATGCCGGCGACGCCCGCGGCCTCTTCGCGCTGTACGTGGATCGGGATCGAGACGCGATCGAGCAACTTCGCGAGGCCTTCGATCTTGTGACCGAAGATCTCGCCACCGATGTGGTCCTGGTGGTAGTGGGTGACCAGGGCACCGACGACGTTCATGTCGTCTGCGGCGGCCAGGTCGAGCATGCCATCCACGTCCCAGGCCGGGTCGACGAGCAGGGCTTCGCGGGTGCGTTTGGACCCCACCAGGTAGACGAAGTTCGCCATGTCGCCGACGGCGAGTTGGCGGAAGTAGAGGTCGTCGGTCGACATATAGGCTCCTGTTCAGGTGGGGCGGGGGCGCGGCGCGGCTCCGTCGCGGCTTGCCGGCGTCACCGGCAGCCGCACCGCAAGACGACCTTCCCGATGTGCGATCTCGTACACCGAAAGTTGGCAGCCCGGTTCGTCGGGGCACTCGCCGCTCTCGACGTTGAAGACCCAGGCGTGCACCGGACAGATCAACTCGACGCCGTCGAGTAGGCCCTCGGAGAGCGAGCCCGCTGCGTGCGGGCAATCGTCGTCCACGGCGAAAAAACCGTTCACCGAGCGCCCGATGCAGAGGCGGCGTGGTCCGATTTTGGTCCGAACCAGCTGGCCGACCTCGAGGTCGTCGGGCACGTCGAGGACTTCGTGCCAGGTCTCTTCCATCGGCGCATCCACGCGGAGCCCGTCAGGCTTCGCCGAGTTCTCGAGCGAGCCAGCCGCCCACCGCTCCCGAAATTTCGCGTTCGACGTCTTCTTTGCTGCGGTCGGATTTTTTCAGCACCTTGAAGTTCTGGTCGGCGCCGTCGATGGTCCAGAGCGAGACCGGTGCGCCGAGGCGAAGCAGCGTGCGACGCAGGGTCGGCAAGTCGCAGCGGCGATCCCGGGTCCCCTGCAGGAACAGCGTCGGGGCGATTACCCGATAGAGATCATCGGCTTCCAGGCTTTCGGGCTTGTCTTGGCGATGCAGCGGGAGCCCCAGCAGGAAGAGTCCGTCGACGCGGAGTCGGGTGGTGGCGAGGTGAGCCGCCACCTGCGCGCCCAGACCCTTGCCGCCTATGAAAGTGTGGGCCGGAGCCGCCGTGGGGTCACGGTTGAGCATCGCCAAGGCCGTTTGAAAGGTGCTCTCGAGAACTGGCATCGGGTCGGGGGTGACCCGCTTCCCCGGCTTGCGCCCCTCCCAGAAGGGAAAGTTGAAGCGCAGCGTGAGATAGCGCGCCTCGGTGAGCGAGCGCTGAAGGGCCTCGAGCTGCGGGTCGTCGAGACCGCTGGCGGCGCCGTGCGCAAACGTGATGGCCACACGGGCGCCCGTCGGCCACCACTCGGGGATTCCCATGATGGCCGAGACCTCGGTCAAGCCGTGACACGGCTCATCGAGCGGAATTTTTAGGTTTTCGTAGCGTGCGGCCGGTTCCACCGGATCTCCCTCGGGGGCGTGGTATAGCACGGAACCCGGGCCCAAAAGCATTCTCGAGGGCGGAACGACCGCTTCCGGGAGACCTCGCTCCGGCGGGGCCTCGCCCCTGCGATACCCGGTAAGATGAGATCCCGTGATCGACCGCTTTGTCCTCGCAAGTTTCGCGCTCCTCGTCCTGACTCTGGGGCCGGGGTGCGCATCGGGATCTTGGGGAACGGATTATTCGGGGGCGGCCGGGAAGCCCGGCGCGCGGCGCGTCCAGACCGACGTGCTCCAGTTGCCGGCCACGCCGGCGGCGCCCGCGGGTCGCGTCTTACTGATTTCGGTGACGGGCTTGGCGGGCGAGGCCTATGCCGATACCGCTGCCCCTGCGATGCCGACCCTGGACGCGTTGGCCCGCGACGGCGTGCGCGTGGATCGACTCGACCCGGTCACACCGGCCTCGACCTACCCCGGCCACGCCACACTGGTGACCGGAAGGTTGCCGGCGAGTCACGGCATCACCGGCGACCAGGTGCTCTCGGATTCGGGCATCCACCCGGTTCCTCCGTGGCATGCCAGTCGGCTGCGCGGCGAGTCGCTCTGGGGGGCTGCGCAGGCATCCGGGCGTTCGGTGATCTCGCTCGGGTGGCCTACGACCGTCGGGGCGGCCATCTCGCTGCTGGTCCCGGATCTCTACCCGATGCGGCGGGGCGACACCTGGATCGATGCTATCGCCGGCGGAACCTCGCCTTGGCTGCTCGAGCGACTGCGCGTGCGGATGCCCTCAGACGCGCCCGCAGGCTGGCCAGACCTTCGCGAGCGCGACGCGTTGGTCGTCGACCTCGCCTGCGACGCGGCGCGCCTCGCGAATCCGCCGCAATTGTGGCTGTTGCGGCTGGTGGCGCCCTCGGAGCCCCTGTGGCGCGAAGGCCCGGATAGCTCGGCGATGCGCAGCGCCCTCGCACAGGTCGACGCCGAAATCGACCGCCTGCTCGGCTGTCTTGCGGCCAGCGGTCAGCTCGCCGAAACCTCGGTCGTGGTGGTGGGGGACCAGGCCTGGCTTTCGGTCCACACCCGGATCGAGCCGAACATCGCGCTGCGCGGTGCCGGGTTGATCGCTCGCGATCCCCGGCTCGAAACCGGCGTTCGGGTCTGGAAGGCCATCGTTCGCTCGAACGGCGGGTCGGCCTTCGTGTACGCAAAGGACGACGCATCCGCGCTGCTGGCGCGTGAGGTTCTCAGCCGCGAGGCCGAGGCCACGTCGGCATTTAGGATCGTTCCGGCGAGCGAGATGTCGCGGCGCGGGGCCGACCCCGAGGCCTGGTTCGGTCTCGAGGCTCGCCCGGGCTACGTCTTCGGCAACGAGGTACGCGGTTCGCGCATTCTCTCGGCTTCGCCGGTGCGCGGGGCGGGCGGCTACTTCGATCGGGGAGTCGGCCATGCGATCAGCCTGGTGGGCTGGGGCGCCGGCCTGCGGCAGGGCGTGACGATCCCGATGATGCCGGCGGTCGACGTCGCGCCGACCCTCGCGCTGCTGCTCGAGGTGCCGCTGCAGGAGGCGGACGGCCGTCCCTTCGTGGGCGCGCTGGCCTTCGACCCCGATGTCGAGCGCAGCCTCCGAGAATCAGAGCGGGTGACGAGGGTGGCGCCGTGAGTGCCGACGAGCCCCCCCTGCAGATCGAAGTCAATCCCGGGGAACAGCGCCTCTACGATCGGCTGCGTCAGCGACTGGTTCCGCTGCGCCCGGGAGAAGATTCGGAGCTGCGCGATCTGCTCCTGTGTTTGCCGGATTTCGTCGTCTTCCTTTCCCGGGTGATGCGCGATTCGCGCGTGCCCCGCGGTCCGCGCCTGATTGCCGGCGTCGCGGTCGCCTACGTGCTCTCGCCTCTCGACCTGTTGCCGACACTGCTCTTTGGCCCACTGGGTCTGCTCGACGATTGGCTCTTCGCGGTGGGCGCCGTCTCGATCCTGATGAAGAGCGCCCACCCCGATGTGCTGCGGCACCACTGGCCGGGGCAGGGCGACGCCCTCGAGGCGACCCTGCGCGTGGCGGCCTGGGCCGAGGGGCACTTTGGTGCGCGCATCCATCGCGGCTTCGCGATGCTCGGGCTGCGTCCGCGCGCCCGTTCCTAGGTGAAAACGCAGCGCCTTCGCCTAGAAGTTGTCCTTCAGCGTGCGGCGGCGGCCGAGTTCGGCGGCATCGGGGCAGCGCATGAAGGGGTTCGTGGCCTTTTCCTCGGCGAGGGTCGAGGGGATCGTCATCTCGGCTTCGCTGGCGTCGTGCCAGTCGGCGGCGGCGCCGGCGCGAATCGCTTCGACTCGCGCCAGTTTCTCGGCAACGGCGGTGTTCTCGGGCTCGACGTGCGCCGCGAAGCGCAAATTCGATTCGGTGTACTCGTGACCACAGAAGACCCGCATGTCATCGGGTAGCGCGGCGAGTTTCACGCACAGGGCGTCGTACATCATCTGCGCGTCGCCCTCGAAGAGCCGCCCACAGCCGCCCGCGAAGAGCATGTCGCCGCTGAAGAGTGCCTTGGCCTCGTCAAAGACGTAGGCCACGTGCCCCATCGTGTGCGAGGGGATGAAGAGCACGCGCGCCTGCTGGTTTCCGACTTTGACGCTGTCGCCTTCGTCGAGGCCGTCGCTGAAGCCGGGCAGGCGTTCGGCATCCGAGCGATGACCGTAGACCGGCACCCCGTAGCGCTTTGCCAGCGCCGGGTTCGCCAGCGAGTGATCCGGGTGGTGATGGGTCGAGAGGATCTTGGTGACGGTGGCGCCGGTGGCCTCGACGCGCGCCACCACGGGGGCTTCCTCGGGCGCGTCGATCACCGCGGCCTCGGAGGTTTCGTCGCAGATGACGAGGTAGGTGTAGTTGTCGCCGAAGGTCGGAATGCGTTCGATCTGGAGTCCCATGCCGGGAGCCTAGCCTGAATCGAGGTTTCCGGTTCGGTCTTTAGCGAACGGGGGAGCCACCGAAGGCGGGGCAGATCGACTTGTATTCGCACCAATCGCAGAGCCGACTCTTGGTAGGCGCGTACTCGGTCTCGACCCCGATGCGGTCGATCACCGCGATGGCCGCACGCTTCACCGCTTCGATCTGTGCCGGGGTGCGCGTGGAGGTCAGGCGCTTTCCGCGCTGGAGGTAGTGCCAGACCAGTCGGATCGGTGCGTCGTCTCCGTACTGTTTAGCGACGCCTATCTGGTAGAGCGCCAGTTGGCGATCTTCGTCGAGCTGTTTTTGGGTGGGGACCCAGCGCCCGGTCTTGTAGTCGTGGATCTCGACGGTGCCGTCCGGGGCGCGCACCAGCCGGTCGAGGATCCCCTGGAAGGCGTATTTTCCTTCGTCGTCGAGGTCGAAGACGATCCGCTCCTCGGTGGAGAGGGTCTCGTCGGCATCGAAGGGGTAGTACTCGCGGTAGTAGCCGCGCAGGCAGCGTTCGCCGAGCTTCTTGTAATCCTCGAGCTTCGTGCCCTCGCGCACGATGCGGACCCTCGATGCGTCGTAGTGATCGTCCCAGAAAGCGCGGTAGCGGGCGAGCACCTTCTCGATCCCGGGCAGCATCCCCTGGCCAACGAAGACGTAGAGGCGCTCGAGCACCTCGTGGACGCGCTTGCCGACGAAGGCCTCGATCGACTCGCTGTCGGCGGGAAGCTCGAGCACGTAGCGGAAGTGGAACTTCTTCGCGCATTTCTCGAAGCTGTCGATTCGCGAATGACTGTAGACGGTCTGCAAAGGCGCCCTCGGGCCTTGGGGTGGCGGCAGCATAGCGAAGCACCCTCCACCCCGGTGCCGCGGCGCGCTAGAATCCGCAGCGCCATGCATGCCCACCGGTCGCCGCTGCGGAGTGATTCGAGCCCGTTTCCGCGCACTCGCCTCCGATCTGCTTTCGCGCCGTGCGCGCTGGCTTTTCTGCTGCTGATCGTGTTGGCGCCCCCCGTCGCGGCCCAGAAAGCACCGGGCGAAGCGGGCGCCGTGGACGAGGCCTGGGCCTACGACGTGTGGCACGACACCATGAGTCCCTATTGCCCGGGGCGCACGTTGGCGGAGTGTCCCAGCCCCCAGGCCGACCAGCTGCGGCGCTGGATTCTCGACCAGGCCGAAGCCGGCACTTCGCGTGAAACCGTTCAGGAGATGCTCTTCGAGCGCTTTGGCAGCCAGGTGCTGACGGCACCCCGCGCCGAAGGCTGGGGTCTCGCCGCCTGGATGATCCCGATTCTCGGTGGCGTCGTGGGCGTCGGGCTGCTGGTGGGGGTGTTGCGCCGCATGGTGTCGTCGCCCGGTGGGGAGCCCGAAGCGGATCTCGCCGAGGAGCCGATCGACCCCGAGCTCCTGCGCCGCATTGAAGAGGAGTCGCAAGCGTGAAGGTCTACACCCGGCGCGGCGACGGCGGCGAAACCGATCTGGTCGGCGAGGGCCGGGTCGGCAAGGATTCGGCGCGGGTGAGCGCCTACGGGGACGTCGACGAACTCAACGCCTGCATCGGCCTCTACGCGGCAGTGACCGATCAGGGCGAACTTGCGGCCAAGGCGCAGCGCGTGCAGAGCACGCTCTTTGACCTCGGTTCGCAGCTTGCGACGCCCGACGCGAACCGGCGCGCGAAGAGTGGCCTGCCCGAGATCGAAGCCGAGGTGATCAGCGCTCTCGAAGTCGAGATCGACGGCTTCGAGGGC
>CAJXIC010000011.1 GCA_913054385.1 uncultured Pseudomonadota bacterium | reverse complement strand
GGAGCCGAGGTTCTGGATGGTGCGGGTCTGCTGCGGGCGCGGGCGGATGTCCCGAAAGAAGGGGCCGAACTGTGGGCTGCGGAAGATGCCTGCGAAGGGGTTCGGTGCCGGGACAACCGTCTCGGTGGTGATGTTCACAACCGCGGGCCCGACGCGCTCGGCGGCGCGCACCGTGGCGGTCCGGCGCAGGAAGGGGTCGGCGGCTTCGACGGCAAAGCGGGGGGCGAAGAGCAGCAAGACCGAAATGACGAAGCCCGCGACGCTTGCGACGACGAGAAGCCGGAAAACGCTAGGACTGCGGAAAGATTGGCTCATGCTCTTCCTGGACGCCGCAGGCCTTGCGTCGACTACCCTCCGGCCGATGGATTCCCCTGCGCCCGGATTCTTCGATTCCCCGGTCCCGGGCCTGTCCTCGCTCGATCTCGCCCGACGCTTCGCGGACCGCTTTCGAAACGATCCGAGAATTGGCGCGCGTGCGCCTGGACGCGTCAACCTGATCGGCGAACACACCGACTATAGCGAGGGTTTGGTGCTGCCCTTCGCGATCGATCGCGAAACCCTCGTTCTGGCGGGTCCGGGCGCTTCCTCGCGAGTCCGCGTCCTCGCCTGCGATCTCGCGGCGGAGGGCGACTTCGAGCCCGTTTTCGCAGGCGATCTCGAACCCGATCTCGAACCCGACCGCGAACCCGATCGCGATTCGCGCGGGGCGAGGCGGCGGGGCGATTGGCTCGACTACGTCCGGGCGGTCTTTGCGGCACTCGCCGAGCGGGGCCTCGAATTCGGCCCAGTGGATCTCGCGATCTCGAGCCGTGTCCCGCGCGAGGCCGGTCTTTCGAGTTCGGCGGCGCTCTGCGTGGGGCTGGTGACCGCCCTCGACGCACTCGGGGGCTGTGGGCTCGACGCGCGCGAACGGGCCCGCGTCGCACACCGCGCCGAGAGTCACTTCGTCGGGCTTTCGTGCGGCATTCTCGACCCCTTCGCGAGTGCGCTCGCCGAGCGCGACTGCGCCCTCCTGATCGATTGCCAAAGCCAGGCGACCCAGAGGGTTCGCTTCGATTCGACCGGCGCGGCCGTTCTCGTGGCGCACAGCGGGATTTCCCGGGCGCTGGCCCGGGGCGACTACCGCGAGCGTGTTCGCGAGTGTCGGCGCGCCGAGGAAGCGCTGGCTTTGCAGGGCGGGGTCGATTCGCTGCGCGACCTCGCCCCCGCCGATCTCCCGGCCGTCGAAGCGGCACTCGACCCGCTGCTGTTTCGGCGCGTGCGGCACGTGGTGAGCGAGAACGAGCGCGTCTCCCGTGTGCGGAATGCCCTCGAGCGCAGCGATTTCTTCGAGGTCGGCGTGCAGCTTCGCGCGGGGCATCGCAGCCTGGCTGTCGATTTCGAGGTCTCGACCCCCGAACTCGACGCCCTCTGCGAGATCGCAGATTCGCTGCCCGGCGTTTTCGGTTCGCGCCTCACCGGAGCGGGGTTCGGCGGCTGCACATTGCACCTCGTCGAGCCCGGCGCCGTTCCCGGAGTGCGTCGCGAGTTGGCCCGGCGCTTTGCCAGCCGCTTTGGGTGCGACCCGCACGCCTTTACGGTGCGCCCTTCGGCTGGCGCTTCGACTTTTCTGCCCGGCTAACGGCTCAGGTGCTGGCAGCGGCGTCGAGTGCCCGGCGCAGCTGCAGGCAGGCCTGGCCCGGATCTTCGGCGCCGAGAATGGCTCCCGTGACCGCCACGCCGCGCGCGCCGCAGGCGATCACGTCGGCGACGTTGGCCGCTTCGATTCCGCCCTGGGCGATCACCGGTAGCCCGCGTTCGCAGGCGCGTCGCAGCGCATTGAGTCCCGCGGGCGGGGACGTCGATGCTTTTGAGAGGGGGGCAAAGACGGGTGCGAAGTGGACGTAGTCGCAGGCGGCGAGGCGCTCCGGGTCGATTTCCAAGGGGGCGTGGGTCGATGCGCCCACGAGGGCTTCGGTGCCAAGGAGCGTGCGGGCAACGAAGGGTGAGACCGCGTCGAAGCCCAGGTGGACGCCCTCCGCGCCGAGGCTCTGTGCCAGATCCACTCGGCGGTTGATCAGCAGCGCCGTCGGGTGGTCACCGGCTGCCGCGCGCTGCACGGCTTTTAGCGGCCGTGCCCATTCCAAGTAGGCGCGGGCATCCAGAGAGCGGTCGCGCAACTGCAGCCAGTCGAGACCCGCGGCGAAGGCTGCGCGCACCGTTTCCACTCCCGGTAAAGCGGTGGCCTCGACGCCCGCGACGAGCACGAGCAGCGGTCGACGGTAGGGCGCGAGCCGCAGCGCACGCGCCACGTCCCGCGTCTCAGAGATGGGCGAGGCCCGCGGTGGGGCTCGAGGCCTCTGCGTAGAGCCGCGGCGACATCCGGCCGGCGGTGTATGCGATGCGCCCGGCCTCGACCGCCAGCCGCATGGCGCGCGCCATCCACACGGGTTCCTTGGCGTGAGCGATCCCGGTGTTCATCAGCACCGCGGTGGCGCCGAGTTCCATGGCCACCGCCGCATCGCTGGCCGTGCCGACGCCCGCGTCGACGATCACCGGAACTTCGACGGTCTCCATGATGATGCGCAGGTTCGCCGGGTTGCGGATGCCCATGCCCGAGCCGATTGGAGCCGCGAGGGGCATCACTGCCGCGCAGCCCATGGCGGCGAGACGTTGGCAGGCCACCGGATCGTCGGTGATGTAGGGGAGCACGGTGAAGCCGTCGTCGAGCAGCACCTTCGCAGCCTCGAGGGTCGCGGGGACGTCGGGGAAGAGGGTGCGCTTGTCGCCGATCACCTCGAGCTTCACCAGCTCGGTGTCGAGGAGTTCGCGTCCGAGTCGCGCGGTGGTGACGGCCTCGTCGGCACTGAAACACCCGGCGGTGTTCGGCAGGATCTGGAAGCGATCCGGTTTGATGAAGTCGAGGAGGCCCTGGCCCTTCGGGGCGTCAAAGTCGACCCGGCGCAGCGCGACAGTCACCATTTCGGCCCCCGAAGCCTCGGCGCATTCGAGGTTCTGCTCGAAGGACGCGTACTTCCCGGAGCCGATGATCAGGCGCGAGTGGAAGGTGTGCGACCCGAGTTGATAGGAGTCGGTCGCGGTCTTTTCTTTGGGGTGGGGCATCAAGCGCCTCCTCCTACGGCTTCGATAATTTCCACCCGGTCCCCGTTCTCGAGAGGCTCCCTTGCGAAGGCCGAGCGCGGCACCACGCAGCGGTTGCGCGCGACGGCGACCCGTCGCCCCTCCATGCCGAGAATCGCCAGCAGGCGCTCTACGGTGCACCGAAGCGGCAGGTGCTGTGGCTCGCCGTTGAGGGTGACTTCGAGCGGCGCTGTTTCAGAAGAGGATCTCACCGGGAGATCTCGCGAGGCTTGGGGTGAATGCGGGCGAAGCTACAAGAGGCGCAGGGGGGCTGCCAATCTGCGATCCTTCCGCGGCGCGGCGGATGCGGCGGCAAAGGGGCCAATCGGAGGGGCGTCGGCGACCGCGCGGAAGCTCCGCGCAGCAGGGGGCAGGGGATGCGGCAGGATCGCGGGACCGCGGAAATCGATCACGCCGCCTTGCGTGCAAACTTCGAAGTGGCGCGCCAGGCTTCGGCGGGCCTCGACTGCATCGCGGTGGTAAAGGCCGACGCCTACGGCCACGGTGCCGTAGCGGTGTCGAAGACCCTGGTGGCGGCGGGGGCCTCGGCGCTCGCCGTGGTGACGGTGGACGAGGCCGTCGAGCTGCGAGATGCCGGGATCGAGGTGCCCATCCTCCTATTTGGAGGACTGCATTCGGAGGCCGAGGCCCGCGAGGCCAGCGAGCGCGAACTCACCCCCACGGTCCACCACGAGGAGGGGCTTCGCAGGATCCTGCTGCAGGCTCGCCAGCGCAGCCGCCCCTGGAAGATCCATTGCAAGGTCGATACGGGGATGCGCCGCATGGGGCTCGCGCCCGAGGCCATTACGAAAGCGCTGGAGACGCTCTCGGATGCCGCCGAGATCGAGGTGGAGGGGCTCTTTACCCACCTGGCCTGCGCGGACGATCCCGACCTGGGGTTCTCGCTGGCGCAGTTGGCCGAGTTTCGCGGGGTGCTGGCGCGGGCGACCGACCGCGGGCTGTGCCCGCCGGTGATCCACGTCGCCAACTCGGCCGCCCTGCTGGCAGGCGATGCCCTGCGCGAGGCGTTGCCAGAGGCCACGGCCTGCCGGCCGGGGCTGATGCTCTACGGGGCCAGGCCGGCGCCGCACTTCGAGACGCCGCTGCGGCCGGTGATGACCCTGCGCGCGCCGGTGGTGAACCTACGCGACCTCAAAGCCGGCGAAAGCGTCGGCTACGGCGCCACCTACCGCTGCGCGCGAGCGACGCGGGTGGCCACATTGCCGATGGGGTATGCCGACGGCGTTCCGGTGGCGCTGGGCAATCGCGGTGCCGTCTGGCTGCGAGGCGCGCGGCGGGGCATCGCCGGAAGGGTGTCGATGGACTATTTCTGCGTCGATCTTGGCGGCGGCGAGGCCTCGGATGGGTCGAACGTCGTTCTTGGAGACGCCGCGGTTCTCTTCGGTCGGCAGGAGGGCGGAGGCGAAGGCTCGGTGCCCACGGTCGAGGCGGTGGCGGAGCAAGCGGGCACGATTCCCTACGAGCTCCTGGTCCGGGTGGGGGCGCGAATTTCCCGTCAGCCGATTGACTTCGAAGCCCCTGCCGGGTAAAAAACGCAACGGCCCCCCCAACCCGAACATCGATCGCGAACCCGTGAGCCGAAGGCGGCTCAGCCAGGCGGAGTTTGCGGTTCGCTGCCGGGGGCCAGTGCGCTCGGGCGCCGGGCTCGCAGATCGGCGGTCACGGGCACTCGAGATCAGGAGCGAGACATGGCGCCCGACCAATCCCCGCCGCGCGTCGAACGCGCATTGCTGTCCGTCTTCGACAAGACCGGACTCATCGAATTGGGCCGCGGGCTCGTCGAACTCGGAATCGAATTGGTCGCGTCCGGCGGCACCGCGACGGCGCTGCGCGAAGCCGGCCTTGCAGTCGTCGACGTTGCCGAGTTGACCCAGAGCCCGGAGATGCTCGGCGGCCGCGTCAAGACGCTGCACCCGCGGATCCACGGCGGCATCCTGGCACGCCGCGAACTCGCCGAAGATCGGGCCGATCTCGAGAGCCAGTCGATCGGGCCCATCGATCTGGTCGTGGTGAACCTCTACCCCTTCGAGGCCACGGTGAGCAAGCCCGACGTGACCTTCGCCGAAGCCATCGAGAAGATCGATATCGGGGGGCCCTCGATGATCCGGTCGGCAGCGAAGAACCAGGCCCACGTCGGCGTCCTCGTCGAGCCCGACGATTACGCGGGCGTCCTCGAAGAATTGCGAGCCCAGGGGGGCCTCACCGAGACGACGCGTCGCCGCCTCGCGCTGAAGGCATTCCGGCGCACGGCGGCCTACGACACCGCGATCCAGTCCTGGCTTGCAGGGCAAGCGGACGAGGATGTCTTCCCGGAGTGGCGCGGCGCTTCGCTGCCGCTCGAGCAGGAACTCCGTTACGGCGAGAACCCGCACCAGCGCGCGGCGCTCTACGGTCACTTCCTCGAGGCCGTCTCGCCGCTGCACGGCAAGGCGCTCTCCTACAACAATCTCGTCGACGTGCAGGCTGCGCTGGCGCTCACCCTCGATTTTGATCCGAAGCTCGAGGCGGTGGTGGCGATCTTGAAGCACAACACCCCGTGTGGCGTCGGGGCGGGTTCGAATCCGCTGGACGCCTACCGGCGCGCCTTCGAGACCGATCCCGACTCTCCCTTTGGTGGCATCGTCATCTGCAACCGCGCCTTCGACGCGGCCCTGGCCGAGGAGGTCGACAAAATCTTCACCGAGGTCCTGGTGGCCCCGAGTTTCAGCGACGAAGCGCTCGAGATCCTGCGCAAGAAGAAGAACCGCAGGCTGCTGTCCTTTGACGCGGCGGCGATCGATCGCAGCGAACTCGAATGGCGCCGGGTCTACGGAGGTTGGTTGCTGCAAGAACCCGATGCCACTTCCGAAGACCTGGAGGGGGCGAAGGTGGTGACCCAGCGCAAGCCCAGCGACGAAGAATTGCGCGCGCTGCAGTTCGGCTGGCGAGTGGTCAAGCACGTCAAGAGCAACGCGGTCGTTTTTTCGGGAGCCGACGGCACGCTGGCGATCGGCGGCGGCTCGACCTCGCGGCTCGACGCGGTCCACAACGCCTCGGCGAAGGCGGCGCGCGTGGGCATCTCTCTTGCGGGGTCGGCGTTGGCAAGCGATGCCTTCTTCCCCTTCGCCGACGGTCTCGAGATGGCGGTCGCCGCCGGGGCGCGATGCGTGGTTCAGCCCGGCGGTTCAAATCGCGACGGAGAAGTGATCGAAGCGGCAGACCGCCTCGGAATCGCAATGGTCTTCACCGGCGCGCGGCACTTCCGCCACTAGCTTCGTCTGGCAACGCGAAGGAGCAGCCATCGTGCGAGTTCTGGTCGTAGGGTCCGGCGGACGCGAACACGCGCTGGTCTGGAAGATTGCGCAGAGCCCGGCGGTGGATGCGCTGCTGGCCGTTCCGGGAAGTGACGCGATCTCCGCGCTGGCGCGCTGTGTGCCCGATGTCGCGGCGAGCGACGTCGACGGCATCACGGCCCTGGCCCAGGCCGAGGCGATCGACCTGGTGGTGGTGGGGCCCGAAGATCCGCTGGCGCTCGGGCTTTCGGATCGCCTGCGCGAGGTCGGGATCGCGACCTTCGGTCCCTCGGCTGCAGCGGCCAGACTCGAAGCCAGCAAGACCTTCGCGAAGGAGTTCATGCAGCGGCACGGGATTCCAACCGCGGGTTACAAAAGCTTCGAAAGCCTGGAAGAGGCCTGTGCCCATGTGCGCGAGCATCCGGGTCCCTGCGTGGTGAAGGCCGATGGGCTCGCGGCGGGCAAGGGCGTCGCGGTCTGCGATTCGGCGGAGGGCGCCCTCGAAGCCCTGCGGGAAATGATGCAGGACCGCCGCTTCGGCGACGCCGGCGATCGCGTGGTGATCGAAGAGCGCCTGCTGGGCGAGGAAGCCTCCTACTACGCGATCACCGACGGTGAGCGCATCGTGACCCTGGCCGCAGCCCAGGATCACAAGCGCGCCCTCGACGGCGATGTGGGCGAGAACACCGGGGGCATGGGGGCTTATTCTCCGACACCGGTCGTGAGTGAAGCCGTCGAGAAGCGAATCCTCGACGAGGTCGTGGTGCCCACGATCCGGGGCATGGCGGCCGACGGGCACCCCTACCGGGGCGTGCTCTATGTCGGGTTGATGATCGACGAGGCGGGCCAGCCGCAGGTGATCGAGTTCAACGTGCGCTTTGGCGATCCGGAAACCCAGCCGCTGATGCTGCGCATGGACGGAGACCTGCTGCCGCTGCTCGACGGCGCAGCAAAAGGCCAACTCGACGAGGCGAACGCCGTGGGCTGGGGTGAGGCGGCGGTCTGCGTGGTGCTGGCCTCCGGGGGGTATCCGCGCAGCTACCCGACGGGCCTCGCGATCACCGGCCTCGAAGAAGCCGCGGCCCTCGAAGGAGTGGAAGTGTTTCACGCCGGGACCCGCTGCACAGAGGATGGCTTCGAGACGGCCGGGGGGCGCGTGCTCGGCGTCTGCGGTCGGGGGGCCGACGTGGCCCTGGCGCGGCAGCGTGCTTACGCCGCCTGTGATCGGATTGCCTTTGCGGGCATGCAGCTGCGGCGTGACATCGCGATGCGCGCACTGAAGCGCTGACTTGGTCCCCGAGGTCGCCATCCAGGCCGCGCTGTTGCGGCTCGAGGGCGATGGCTTGGTCGCCTTTCCCACCGAAACGGTCTGGGGCCTGGCGGCGCTGGCGCGCTCCCATGCGGCGCTCGAGGCGTTGCGGGCTTGGAAGGGGCGCGACACGGATCAACCGATCTCGCTGCTCGTGCCGGACGCCCAGTCGCTCGAGGCCCTGGGTTTCGAGGTGCCGCTGCGGGCGCGCGAGTGGATGGACCGCCACTGGCCCGGCCCGCTCACACTGGTGATGCCCTGCCGGGGCGTGTTCGCCGGCGGCGTTTCGCGGGGGGACGGAGCCGTGGGCGTGCGCTGCAGTTCGCATCCGGCGGCGGCCGAGCTGGCCCGGGCGGCGCTCGACGCCGGGTTGGGGCCCATCACGGCCACCAGCCTGAACGCCAGCGGCGAAGCGCCGGCTCGGAGCCGCGCCGAGGCCCACTCTTTTTGCGCAGAACGGCGCGCGAGAGGAGAGGTTGCGCTCTATGCTTGCGACCGCGACGCCGGGGGGGCAGAGCCGAGTACGGTGGTCGACGTCTGCGGGGCGGAACCGCAACTCCTGCGCGTCGGCGCACTCGCGCCCCGGACCCTGGGCTTTGATGCGCCCGCCGAACCGAGATGACCGAGCGGCGGGGAGCCCCTCCTCTCATACCTTCCGCGACTGACCGAGGAAGATCGACGGAGTCGACCTGATGGCCCGAATCCAGCCCTTTCGCGCCCTTCGCTACGACGCCACCCGCGTCGATCTCGCCGAAGTGATCGCGCCACCCTACGACGTCGTGGCTCGCGACGAGCGCGGCGATCTCTACGACCGCAACCCCTACAACGCAGTACGCCTCGAGTTGACCCGTAGCCTCGAAGAAGAGGCGACCACCGACTACGCCGAAATCCGCCAGCGCCTCGAAGCGTGGCGGGAGGAGGGCGTGCTGGTTCGCGACGAGGATCCGGGGTTCTACGTGCTGCGCCAGACCTTCGAGGTTCCCGGCGTCGGGACCCTTTCGCGCGACGGGTTTTTTGGCGCACTCGGTCTCGAAGACTATGCGCGGCGCATCGTGCGCCCGCACGAGCGCACGCTGGCGGGCCCGAAGGCCGATCGCCTGCGGGTCCTGCGCGCCACCCGGGCGAATCTCTCTCCCATCTTCATGCTCTACGAGGACCGAGAGGATTTCCTCGCACCGATTCTCGCGGAGGCTCTGGCCACGCCGGACGCGCTGGTGATCGATGCGGTCGGCGGTGTCCGGCACACACTTGCGCGGCTCACCGACTCCGAGGCGATCGCCCGCGTCGCGTCGTTCCTCGCGGAGCGGCCGTTGGTGATCGCCGACGGCCACCACCGCTACGAGACATCGCTGACCTATCGCGACGAGCGCCGGGGGGATGTTCCGGATCCAGCGGCGCCCTTTGAATCGACCCTCGTCTACCTCGCGAACGCCTTCTCTCGTGGCAGCCTGTTGCTTCCGATCCATCGACTGGTTCGCAAGGGGCCGGTACCCACTTCGGATGGGTGGGCGCGCGATCTTCCCGGGTGGTCCTGCGAGACGCTGCCGCTGGCTTCTGCCGATGACATCCGCGAAGCGCTCGAGACCCACCTGCTGCCGCACGCTGCCCAGCCGAGTTTTGCAGCGGACGATGGCAGCGGCGTGCTGCGAATCTTCTGGCGCGAAGAAGCCCTCGGCGAGCGCCTGATGGTTCGCCTCCTCGAAGAGGAAGTTCTGGCCCGGGCCTTTGGACTCGACGCCGATGCGATTCGCGACGGCGCGGTCGCTTTTCCAAGGAGCGCCGAGCGGGCGGCACGCGACGTGCGCGAGGGCGAAGGCGTCGTAGCGCTTTACCTGAATGCGCTGTCGCCGGAGGACGTGTTCCGCGTGACCGCGGAGGGCGCGGTGATGCCCCAGAAGTCGACCTTCTTCGCGCCGAAAATTCCGACGGGCCTGGTTTTTCGCGCGGACGAGATGGCATGATGCGCCGTCGCCGCAGTCAACCGACCGAAATGCGGCAGGTGGTGGCCCAGGTCCTCGACGATCTCGGGATGGAAGACGCTGCCAAGGCCCACCGACTGGCGCTGTGTTGGAAGCAGGCCGTCGGCCCCGAGGTGGCCGCGCACTGCGAACCGGTCGGGTTGCGGGGCGGGGTCCTCGAAGCGCGGGTCGATTCGTCGGTGTGGTCGCAGCAATTGCAGTTGCGCTCACCCGAAATTCTGGCGGCGTTGCGCCGTGAACTCGGTGAAGAGGCGCCGACGGCCCTGCGCTTCCGCGTCGGCTAAGCTGGGGCGACTTCCGGGGGAGGGCGGTCGAATGTGCCCGCCGTGGAAGCCTTCCGCGGCCCGGCGGCTCGAAATGAGAGGCTGAGATTGAGCGAGAGAGCGACGGCAGAAGGTGCCCCCGAACCGGGCGGCGACGCGGAGAGCGCGGGTTTTCACTGCGATTTCTGTGGGGACTTCGCTTCGAGCGTGAAGCGGGTGGCGCTCGATGGCGCCTACGAACGCCTGCGGACACCCCACAAGCCCCGCTTCGCCTGTGCCGCGTGCTCCGAGCGCAAGGAGCGCGAGCGCCTCGAAGCCGCCTCCGGTTGACCGAGTGACCCCGATTCCCTAGTTTCGGCAGCCGCTTAGCGCCTGCCGGCTTGCACGGCCCGCCCGGGTCGTTCGCCGCGCAACACCGGAGCGGAGTCAATTGATCGATTCGCGCGCCGGGCCGTCTGGCCCTGCGTTCCGCGAGAAAGGATTCCTCGAAAGATGGTGAAGATCCGACTGACGCGAGTGGGGGCGAAAAAGCGACCCTACTACCGCGTGCACGCCATCGACTCGAGGAAGCGCCGCGATGGTCGCGCCCTCGAGTATCTCGGCGTCTACGACCCCAAGCCCGCCCCGGAAGTGATCGACCTGCGCATCGACGCGATCGAGGCCTGGGTGCAGAAGGGCGCGCAGTTGAGTGACACCGTGCGCAGCCTGATGAAGCGCCAGGCGAAGGCCCCGCGTCCGGTGGCCGAGCCCGAGGCACCCGCTGCCAAGGCTGCGGCTCCGACCCCGGTGGCCGAGGCGAGTCCCGAGCCGGTCGCTCAGCCCGAGGTCGCAAGCGAGCCTGAAGAGAGCACCGAGGCGACCGCGGAAACCGAAGACACCCCCGAGCCCGCGTCGGAAGCCACCGAATCGAATGCCGGTGAATCCGACTCAGAACCCGGCGAAGGAGCCTGACATGGCCGATTCCGAGAAAGAAGCCATCGAACTCGTCGAGTTCATCGCCAAGGCGATCGTGACCGATTCCGACGCGATCAAGGTCGTGGCGGCGGACGGGGGTTCTGTCCTCGAGCTCGAAACGACCGAAGCCGACCGCGGTCGCGTGATCGGCCGTCAGGGTCGCATCGCCAAGGCGATGCGTGCAGTCCTCGCCGCTTCGCGCAGCGGGGGCGACCGCAGGCTCGAAATCGTCGACTGAAGGGTCCGCGGGGGAGACGGTGGTGGCGCAGGCCGAGCGAGTTGTTCTGGGCCGGGCCGTCGGCGTGCATGGGCTGCGCGGCGAATTGCGCGTCCATTACTTCGGAGACGGGCCCGACAATCTGGCACGCCAGCCGGGTGTCTGGATGGCCGAGCCGTCCCACGAGAACGCGGGACGCCGTTTCACGGTGGTGGCGGCGCGTTCGGGCCGACCCGGTGAGCTTCGCCTGGCGCTGGCGGGCATCGAGACGCCCGAGGCGGCTCGCGAACTCAAGGGCCTTCTCGTGGTCGGTTCTTCGGACGAATTGCTGCCCCTCGACGCGGATGAATTCTACTGGCACGAGTTGATCGGTTGCCGGGTGGAGACCCAGGAAGGTCGAGAGGTCGGGGTGGTGCGCGAGATTTGGGCGACCGGGGCCCACGATGTACTGGTCGTGGAGCAGGGTGGCGGAGGCGATGTATTGATTTCGACCGCGCGCGAGATCGTGACGCGAATTGACCCCGCAGCGGGGTTGGTCGTGGTCGATGCGCTCCCTGGCTTGCTCGAGGACCCTGCGTCGTGATCCGGATCGACGTGCTGACGATCCTGCCGGGTCTCTTCGACTCGTTCCTGCGCGAATCCTTCGTCGGGGTGGCTCAGAAGAAGGATCGGCTGGTGGTGTCGGTGCACGACCTGCGGGGCTGGACCTCGGACCGCCATCGGACCGTCGACGACACCCCCTACGGGGGGGGGCCGGGCATGGTGATGAAGCCCGAGCCCCTGGTGACCGCGGTCGAGGAGCTGGTGGGCGAAAAGGGCCACCGCGAGGCTCACGTGCTGCTGACGTCGCCCCGAGGTCGCCGCCTCGATCAGGCGAAACTCGAAGAATTGGCAGGGCGGAAACAACTGGTTATGGTGTGCGCCCGCTACGAGGGCGTAGACCAGAGGGCCATCGATCTGGCCATCGACGAGGAAATCTCCGTCGGAGACTACGTGGTCTCGGGAGGAGAGATTCCCGCCATGCTGATGATCGAGGGCATTGCACGCCTGGTTCCCGGAGTGCTCGGCAACCCGGAATCCATCGAAATGGAATCGTTTCAGAACGGGAGGCTCGAAGCCCCCCACTACACGCGACCCGCAATATTTCGCGGACAGGAAGTGCCCTCCGTTCTACGCTCCGGCGATCACGGAGCGGTGGCCGACTGGCGGCGCGAGCAGGCACATGAGATTACGAAGGAACGCCGCCCCGACCTGATCGAGGGCGCTTTCGGAGAGGAAGAACGATGAGGCGACTCGACTTCGTCGAAAAAGCAACGCTGCGCCGCGACCTGCCGCCGTTTCGCGTGGGAGACACGGTGCGGGTTCATGCCCGAATTCGCGAAGGCGAAAAGGAACGGATCCAGATCTTTGAAGGCGTCGTGATCCGGCGCCGAGGCGGAGGCATGCAGGAGACCTTCACCGTTCGCAAGATTTCCAACGGCGTCGGGGTCGAGCGCGTCTTTCCGGTGCAGTCGCCGACGGTGGCGAAGATCGAGATCAAGAGCCGCGGACACGTGCGGCGCTCGCGTCTCTACTACCTGCGCGAACTGCGCGGCAAGAAGGCGCGGCTGCAGACGAAGGTGCGAAATCTTGCCGGGTTGCTCGCGGTGGAAGAAGAGCCGGAAGCCCCCGCCGAGGAGCCCGAGAGCTCGGAAGCGGCCGGGGAAGAGGGTGCAGCCACTGAGCCCGAAGCGGAAGGCGAAGCCTCCGCGCAAGACGACGCCAGCAGCGAAGCCGAGTCGAAGGACGAAGCCGGCTCCTGATCGCTCAGGCTTCCGAAGTCCCCTCGCGCCCGAAGTCGTCTTCGACACGGACGACATCGTCGAGTTCCGGGGTCGAGACCTCGATCAACTCGACGCGCTCGTCGACCGCCTCGAAGCGGTGTCGGCGCCCGGTGGGGACTCGCCGACTCGATCCCGGCGGCAGATCGTGGATCTCGAGTTCGCCGGTGTCGCTCTCGAGGTGGAGCCGCAGGATCCCTGCCAGCACCCGGATCGATTCGTCCTTCCGCTCGTGGTACTGCAGCGAGAGCCGCTTGCCGGGCTCGATCACGATCAGCTTCCCGACGTAGCGCTCGGTCACGGCCCAGATCTCTTCGAACCCCCAGGGCTTTTCCACGCGCTTCACTTCATCGGCCATCTTGGGCTCCTTCTTCGAGTCCGGTGAGATTACCCGATCGGCGCAAATCGGACCTCAGTCGCCAGCATCGAAGGCGGCCTCGATGTGGCGGAGTTGCCAGTGGGGGGCGCCCGCATCGGGGCCGGGGGTGACGTCGCAGCAGATCACGTCGAAGCGCACTCGCGCGAAGCGCTGCGGCTGGTCAAAGAGCCAATGGCGGGCTCCCCGGACGATCCGAGCTCGCTTTCGCGCGTCGACGGCTTCCTCGGGGAGGCCGTAGCGCCGACTGCGACGGGTCTTGACCTCGACGAAGACGACGAGCCTGCCGCGCGATGCGATCAGATCGATCTCGACTCCGCCGCAGCGGATGTTTCGGTCTCGGATGCGGTACCCTCGTTCTTCGAGGTATGCCGCGGCACGCGTTTCGCCCTCGGTGCCGAGAACGCGACGATCGTCGGACATGGACGGGTACTCTCTTCGGGACCGAGAGGACGCCAGTTTAGCCGATGGGCACGCTCTACGTCGTCGCGACTCCGATTGGGAACCTCGAGGACGTGACCCTGCGTGCGCTCCGGGTGCTGGGTGAGGCGGATCTCGTATGCGCCGAGGACACGCGCCGCACCCGCACCCTGCTTTCGCGGTTCAATCTCGAGGCGCGGCTGCTGTCGCTGCACGCCCACAACGAGGCATCCAAGGTGGCGAAGGTGCTCGAGGTCCTCGAAGGCGAGGGCCGGGTGGCGCTGGTTTCGGACGCGGGGATGCCCCTTTTGTGCGACCCGGGGCAGCGCCTGGTGACGGCCGCCATCGAGGCGGGCTTCGTCGTCGAGACGGTTCCCGGCCCGTCGGCGATCCTGGCTGCGCTTTCGATTTCGGGGTTAAAGACCCAACCCTTTACCTTCGTCGGATACCTGCCCCGGCGCGAAGCCGCGCGCCGCACGCTGATCGAAGCCCACCGCGACCGCCCGGAAACCCTGGTCTGCTTCGAGTCGCCGCGCCGTGTCGCAGGCGCACTGGCCGATCTGCGCGACGTGCTGGGCGCGCGCCGTGCCTGCGTGGCGCGCGAACTGACGAAGCTCCACGAAGAAACGGCCCGCGGTGATCTTGCGGAACTCGCCGCGCGCTTCGAGGGCGATCAAAAGGGCGAGTTTACGTTGGTGATCGAAGGGGCGAGCCGGGGCGAGGGCACACTCGATTGGCCCGAGGTCGAGGCGCTGATCCGCGATCTACTCGCCGCGGGCGATCGGCCCCGCGAGATCGCGGCCGAACTCGCCGCCACCACCGGACAGCCGAAGCGCGCCCTCTACGCCCGCGCGGTGGCCCTGCAGGCAGCGCTGTGAGGCTCTCGCATCTTCCTCGGCTCGTGCGCACGCTCCGCCACCTGCGTCCGGGGCAGGCTCTGTGCCAGTTGCGGCACGTACTGCGCCCCGGGGTCGCGCAGAAGAGCGCGGCGGGGCCACTCGAATGGGGGGGCGAGACGGCGACGGTTTACTTTGCGCCCGCGCCACGCCACGCCTTCGGCGACGGCCATCGGGTCGAGTTGCTAAGCCGTGAGGTCGTCTTCGGAAAGAGCGTCGACTGGGACCACGAAACCGAGGGGCCGCTCTGGGCTTTTCACCTCCACCAATTCGATTGGCTGCGCAGCGCAGCCGCTTCGCCGGGGCGGCGAGTCGAATTGATGCTCGATTGGATCCTGCGGCACCGACGGGGTGTGGGATGGAGCCCGCATCCGACCTCGCTGCGTATTCTCTCGTGGGGGAAGCTGTTGCTCGAAGAGGGCGCGCTCGAAGCCTCGCCCGGGCAGCGCGAGCGCATCGTGGCCTCGTTGGCGGACCAGGCCGAGACCCTCGCCGCGAACCTCGAAACCCGACTCCAGGCGAACCACCTGCTTTCAAACCTGCTCGGGGTGGTCTTCGCGGGGATGCTTCTGCGCGGGCCCGCGGCGGATCGCTGGCTCGGCCTGTCGGCGCGCTTCCGGCGCGAACTGGCGCTGCAGATCGGCGCCGATGGCAGCCACCAGGAACGCAGCCCGATGTACCACGCGTTGCTGCTCGAAAACCTTCTCGATCTCCTCTCCCTGTGCCGTGCCGCCCACGAACGCGCACCGGCGGGGCTCGAGGAAGACCTGGCGGAGCGAGCCGCGGCGATGCGCGGGGCCCTCGAGGTCTGGATGCATCCCGACGGCGAGATTGCGCTCTTTGGCGATTCGGCCTTTGGCATCGCCCAGCCGCCCGCACAGCTCTACGCCTACGCCGACGCCCTCGGGGTTTCGGCGCGGAAGCCCGCCACGCCGGGCTGCCTTTCGGCTGTTGGCTTCGTGCGTC
>CAJXIC010000010.1 GCA_913054385.1 uncultured Pseudomonadota bacterium | reverse complement strand
GAACAGGGTAGGCCGCACCCTAAGAGGCACGCCTCCCCGCGGGTGCAACGTCGGCTCGCCAGCGGCTCCGATCCGAATCGGGTATGGGTTCGGCCATGGATGGGGGAGCTGGCGGGCAGGGTGCGATCGCAGAGGCCGTCGTGGTCGTCGGCGGTGGGCTCGCGGGTTGCGAGGCCGCCTGGCAGATGGCCGAGCGCGGAACCCGCGTGCGGCTCTTCGAGATGCGCCCCGGTGCTCGCTCCGAGGCCCACCAGGGCGACGGCCTCGCCGAACTGGTCTGCAGCAACTCGCTGCGCGGGGCCTCGCTGGGCAACGCGGTGGGGCTCCTGAAGGAGGAGATGCGGCGCCTGGGCTCGCTGGTGCTGCGCGCCGCCGACGCCAACGCAGTGCCCGCGGGTCGTGCGCTGGCGGTGGACCGCGAGGCCTTCTCGCGCTTCATCCAGGATGCCATCGAGGGACACGACCTGATCGAGGTGGTGCGCGAGCGCGTCGATCGCATTCCCGACGCTCCGCTGGTGATCCTCGCCACCGGGCCGCTGACCGCGAAGGACCTCGCTGCAGAAGTCCAGGCCCTGCTCGGCGAAACCTCTCTGTATTTCTACGACGCCATCGCGCCGACGCTCTACGCCGACTCGATCGATTACGACGTGGTCTTCCGGGCCTCGCGCTACGAGGACGGGGAGGGCGACTACCTGAATCTGCCGCTCGACCGCGAGGCCTACGAGACCTTTATCGCGGCCCTGCTCGCAGCCGATACGGTTCCGCTGCACGCGCATGAGAAGGCGCTGTATTTCGAGGGTTGCCTGCCGATCGAGGAGATGGCGCGCCGCGGCCCGGCGACGCTGTCCTTCGGGCCGATGAAGCCCGTCGGGCTGCGCGATCCCCGAACGGGTCGTCGCCCGTTTGCGGTGGTGCAGTTGCGCCAGGAGAACAAGGCAGGGGTGCTCTACAACCTCGTCGGTTTCCAGACGAAGCTTCGGATCGGGGAGCAGCAGCGGATCTTTCGCGCGCTGCCCGGTCTGGGGAACGCGGTCTTCGCACGCTACGGCTCGGTACACCGAAACACCTTCGTGAACGCACCGATGCACCTCGCTGCGACCCTCGAGGTGCAGGGCCGGCCGGGTCTCTACATTGCGGGACAGATGGCGGGCGTCGAAGGCTACGTCGAGTCGGCGGCCCTCGGCTTCGTGGCGGGAGTGCAGTTGGCTTACCGTGCGCGCGGCGAAACGGCACCGGGGCCGCCGGCGGAGACGGCCCACGGCGCCCTGCTCCGGCACCTGGCGCCGGACCCCGGTGGACGACAGGCCTTCCAGCCGAGCAACGTGAACTACGGGCTCTTTCCGCCGCTCCCGGGTTCGGCAAAGCGCATTCCTCGGCGAGAGAAGACGCAGCGCCTGGCCGACCGCGCGCTCGAGGCCACGGCCCAATGGAGCGCGGAAATCGGAGCGCTGAGCCCGTGAGCTTCGAACGACGCCTCGGGGAATTCGACCGTCATCTTCTGGCGGAGCGAAACTTTTCCGAGCACACGCGCCGAGCCTATCGGAGCGACCTGCGACAGTTCGCGAAACACCTGGGCACAGCGCCCGAAGAGGCTGGGCCGCGCGAGGTGCGCGCCTGGCTCATCGCCCTCGGCGCGACGCGAACGGCCACGACAGTGGGGCGCAAGCTCGCCTCGCTGCGGACCTTCTTCCGCTACGGCCTGCGCGAGGGTTGGGCGAAGGCGGACCCCACGCTGGGGCTGCGGACGCCAAAGGTGCCGCGAAGCCTGCCGCGTCCGCTCTCGGTGGACGACTGCTTTGGTTTGATCGAGCGAGATCCAGAGCCCGCCCAGCGCAAGTCCGGCGGCGCCGCCGCCCCCGAAACCGCGATGCAGCGCCTGCGGCGGCTGCGCGATCGCACGATCGTCGAGGTGCTCTACGGCACCGGGATCCGCGTGGGCGAACTCGCGGCCCTCGACGTGCGCGACTTCGACCGGCGGCGCGGGGAACTTCGGGTCCTCGGGAAGGGACGCGTGGAACGGGTCGCCCCGCTTCCCAAGATGGCGCTGGGCGCCGTGCTCGAGTGGGTCGATGCGCGCAAACGACCAGGCCTGCTGGCGGAGCCGCTCTTCATTTCGATTCGGCCGCGCCGCGACACCAAAGCCCGGCGCCTCTGCGACCGCGATGTGCGCCGCATCCTGAAGAAGCGTGCGCTGGCGGCGGGGATCCCCGAGCGGGTCCATCCCCACCGGCTGCGGCACAGCTTTGCGACCCACCTCCTCGACATGGGCGCCGACCTGCGTGAGATTCAGGAGTTGCTGGGGCACGCGAGCCTCTCGACCACCCAGAAATATACCGCCGTCTCGATCTAGCATCTGCGCCGTGTCTACGACGAAGCGCATCCAAGCGCACGCGGGCGCCAGGGCAGGCGCAGGGAGAACGATTCGAGATGACGATTTCAATGGCACCGAAGATCCGATCCACCACGGTGGTGGCGGTGCTCCGCGAGGGCCGTTTGTCGATGGCGGCGGACGGGCAGGTCACGGTGGGAGAGACCGTAATGAAGCGTGGCGCCGAAAAGGTGCGCAGTATCGCCAAGGGGCGCGTGATCGTGGGTTTCGCGGGCGGCGCCGCGGATGCGCTCGGGCTCGTCGAGCGACTCGAGTCGAAACTCGAAGCGCACCCCGGGAACCTTCGTCGCGCGGCGGTGGAACTCGCGCGAGACTGGCGGACCGACCGGGTGCTGCGGCGCCTCGAGGCGATGCTGGTGGTGGGGGACCCGGAATCGCTGCTGGTGGTCTCCGGCAATGGAGACGTGATCGAACCCGACGATGGCATCGTGGCGATCGGGTCCGGCGGGGCCTATGCGCTGGCGGCGGCGCGCGCGCTGGCCGGGCACTCGAATCTCGGCGTCGACGAGATCGCCGAAGAGTCGATCCGAATCGCCTCGGAGATCTGTATCTACACCAACGATTCGATTCACCGGGTGAGCCTGCCGTGAGCACGACACGGGTCTTTACACCGCGCGAGATCGTCTCGGAACTAGACCGCTACATCATCGGTCAGAGCGAGGCGAAGCGTGCGGTGGCGATCGCGCTGCGGAACCGCTGGCGGCGCCAGCAGGTCCCGGAAGAACTGCGCGACGAGATTGCGCCGAAGAACATCATCATGATCGGTCCCACCGGCGTGGGGAAGACCGAGATCGCGCGGCGTCTCGCGCGCCTGGCCCAGGCTCCCTTCATCAAGGTCGAGGCTTCAAAGTTCACCGAGGTGGGCTACGTCGGGCGCGACGTCGAATCGATCATCCGCGACCTTCTGGAGCTCTCGCTCTCGATGGTCTCGGAAGAGCAGACCCGCGAAGTGCAGAGCGTCGCCGAGGACCGCGCCGAAGAGCGCCTGCTCGACGCACTGCTGCCGGTTCCCGGGCCGGGCTCCGGTGCCGATGCGGGTACCTCGACGGTCGACTCCCCGGCGACCCGCGAAAAGCTCCGAAAGCTCCTGCGCCTCGGCGAACTCGACGACCGCGAGGTCGAGGTCGAACTCGTCTCCGAGACCGGGGGTGCTTCGCTCTCGATCATGACGCCCCAGGGCATGGAGGAGATGGGGGTCCAGTTCAAGGATCTGCTCGGCGGCATGATGCCCGAGCGCAAGAAGCGCCGACGCATGAGTGTCGCGGCAGCGCGCGAGGCCCTGGTGGCCGAAGCGGCCGCCAACCTGATCGACATGGACCGCGCCCGCGAACTCGCGATCGAACGCGTCGAGCAGTCGGGGATCGTTTTCATCGATGAGATCGACAAGGTGGCGGTGGGCGCCGGCGGGAAGCAGGGCCCCGACGTTTCGCGCGAGGGGGTCCAGCGCGATCTCCTGCCCATCGTTGAGGGTTCAACGGTGCAGACGAAACACGGGCCGGTGCGCACCGACCACATACTCTTCATTGCGGCGGGCGCCTTTCACGCGGTGAAGCCCTCGGATCTGATCCCCGAGTTGCAGGGGCGCTTTCCGATCCGCGTGGAGCTGACGAGCCTGTCGCGAGAGGATCTCCTGCGCATTCTAAAGGAGCCCCAAAATGCGCTCACGAAGCAATACCGGGCGTTGCTCGCCACCGAGGACATCGACATCGACTTCGAGCCGGCCGCACTCGAGGCGGTGGCCGATTTCGCGGCACGCGTGAACGAGACCAGTTCGGATATCGGGGCGCGGCGTCTCCAGACGCTGATGGAAAAGTTGCTCGAAGAGCTGAGCTTCGATGCCCCGGACCTCGGGGCGACCAAGGTGGTGGTCGACGAGGCGATGGTGCAGGAGCGGCTGCGCGACCTCGTCCTGGACCCCGACCTCTCGCAGTACATCCTGTAGCGGGCCCCGCGCGTGGGCGCGGAGACGAAGCTTTGGGTACGCTCGGGCCCCCGAATGGCCCGCTGCAGCCCTGCTGCGGGGACCGGAACCCTGGGGATCCGAACCCAGACGGGGCCCAGTCCAATCGAATCCAGGCCGGGGAGTCGAATGAAGGAGCTCGTCGACAAGGCCGCGGTGCTCGTCGAGGCGCTGCCCTACATGCGGCGCTTTGTGGGCTCGACCATCGTCATCAAGTATGGCGGGGCGGCGATGGTCGACGAAGAGCTGCGCGCCTCCTTCGCGGTCGACGTCGTGCTGCTCAAGCACATCGGCCTGAAGCCGGTCATCGTCCACGGCGGCGGGCCGCAGATTGCATTGGCTCTCGAGCGGATGGGCCAGACGTCGACCTTCGTCGACGGCCTGCGGGTGACCGACGACGCCACGATGGAAGTGGTCGAAAGGGTTCTCGGTGGAAGCGTCAACCGCGAAATCGTCGAGGGCATTTCGCAGGGTGGCGGCAGCGCCGTCGGCCTCACGGGAAGCGACGGCGGACTGCTGCGCGTCCGCCGCAAGCGGCACGGCGAGCACGATCTCGGACGGGTGGGCGAAGTGGTGACGGTGGAGACGAGCGTGCTCGAGGCCATGTGCGACGCCCACTTCATTCCAGTCGTGGCCCCCATCGGTGTCGACGAAGACGGACTCACCTACAACGTGAACGCCGACGAAGTGGCGGGGGCGGTGGCGGGGGCTCTCGGAGCTGAAAAATTGATCCTGCTCACCGACGTCGCCGGGGTGATCGATGCCAGCCAGTCGCTGATATCGCAGCTCTCGAGTGAAAGGGCCCAGAAGTTCATCGCCGATGGGACGATTCGCGGGGGCATGATCCCGAAGGTGAGCTGCTGCGTTCAAGCGTTGGCCGACGGGGTTGCGAAGGCTCACATCATCGACGGGCGCATCCGCCACGCGGTGTTGCTCGAGGTCTTCACCGACGGTGGTGTGGGGACCCTGCTCGTACCATGAAGAATCCCATGCACTTCCTGTCGGTGGCGGACTGGTCGGCCGAAGCGCTTCTGGCGCTGCACGACCGCGCTTGCGAACTCAAGGAACTCTTCCGAAGGGGAGAGCGCCCGCAGACGCTGCGGGGGCGGACCCTCGCGATGTACTTCGAGAAGCCCTCGCTGCGAACGCGCGTGACCTTCGAGGCCGGAGTCACCCAACTCGGTGGCCATGCGATCGTGTTGGGCCCCGAACAGGTGGGTATTGGCACGCGCGAGAGCGCGCGCGACGTGGCGCGAAACCTCTCGCGCTGGGTCGACGGCGTGATGGCGCGGACCTTCAGCCACGAGTTACTCGAAGAACTGGCTCGCGAGGCGTCGATCCCGGTGATCAACGGGCTCACCGATCGTCTTCACCCCTGCCAGGCCATGGCGGACCTGCAGACGATCGCAGAACGGATGGATCCCCGCGAAGCCGTGGTGGCCTACGTCGGCGACGGCAACAACGTCGTCCACTCGCTGGCGCTCCTCGCCGCGGTGCTGGGAATGCAGCTTCGCATCGGAACCCCGGAATCGCACCGCCCCGACGTCGCCGTGATGGAACAGGTCAAAGCTCTTTCCAAGGCGAGCGGTGCAAAGGTGACGATGACGGACGATCCCTTCGAGGCGGTTCGCGACGCGCACTTCGTCTACACCGACACCTGGACCAGCATGGGGCAGGAAGCGGAGGCCGCCGAGCGGCGCAAGATCTTCGCGCCCTACCAGGTCAACGATGCCTTGCTCGAGGCCGCCCCCGCGGCCTTCGTGATGCACTGCCTGCCGGCCCACCGCGGCGAGGAAATCACCGATGCGGTGCTCGATGGAGACCGGGCCATCGTCTACGACCAGGCCGAGAACCGGCTCCACGCCCAGAAGGCGATCCTCGAGCGCACCCTGCTGACCGCCAGGCCCTGACGCCCCGTCGGTAGAGGGGCGGCCGGGCGGTGCGCGGCGGGCGGCTTGTCGTACACTGCGGCCTCTCGAATCGGCCGCGTGCCGGCCCATTCGCAGTGAATAACGATTCGCAGAGATGGGAGGGGGCTATGGCCTCTCGCGATCCGGTGCGCCGCGTTTGTCTCGCCTATAGCGGCGGTCTTGATACCTCCGTCATCCTGCGTTGGCTGATCGAGGAATACGACTGCGAGGTCGTGGCCTACTGCGCCGACGTCGGCCAGGAAGAGGAGCTCGAGGGGCTTCCCGAGAAGGCGCTCGCCTCGGGAGCGGTCGAGTGCATCGTGCGCGATGTGCGCGACGAGTTCGTCAGCGACTATGTCTACCCCGCGATCCAGGCCGGGGCGATCTACGAGGGGGTCTATCTCCTCGGTACCGCGCTCGCGCGCCCGGTGATCGCAAAGCATCACGTGGCAGTCGCGCGCGAAACCGGCTGCGATGCGGTTTCGCACGGTGCCACGGGAAAGGGCAACGACCAGATTCGCTTTGAGCTGGCCTTCCGGGCGCTGGGGCCCGAGTTGCAGGTGATCGCTCCGTGGCGCGAGTGGGATCTACGCTCGCGCACCGACTGCATGGCCTACGCCGAAAAGCACGACATCCCGGTGAGCGCCACGGTCAAGAAACCCTATTCGATCGATCGAAACCTGATGCACTGCTCTTTCGAGGGCGGGATCCTCGAAGACCCTTGGCGCGCTCCCGAAGAGGCGATGTTCCTGCTCTCCCAGTCCCCCGAGGCGGCGCCGGACGTACCGGCCGAATTGGTGATTGCTTTCGAGAACGGCAGGGCGACTTCGATCGACGGGGAAAGCCTTTCGCCGGTGGCCCTGCTCACGAAGTTGAACAAGCTCGCGGGCACGCACGGTGTGGGGCGCGTCGACATGGTCGAGAACCGTTTCGTGGGGCTCAAGTCGCGCGGCGTCTACGAAACGCCGGGGGGCACCGTGCTCTTTGTGGCGCACCGGGCAATCGAATCGATCACGATGGACCGCGAGGTGATGCACGAACGCGATCGCCTGATTCCGCGCTACGCAGAACTCGTCTACAACGGCTTCTGGTTTTCGCCGGAGATGGACCTGTTGCGGGCGACCGTCGAGGCGTCCCAGCGGAACGTCAGCGGCGAGGTTCGCGTGCAGCTCTACAAGGGCGGGGTCACGGTCAGCGGGCGGCGCTCGCCGCATTCGCTCTACTCCGAGCAGATGGTGACCTTCGAGGAAGACGGGGGCGCCTACGACCAGGGCGACGCCGGTGGCTTCATTCGGCTCCAGGGTCTGCGGCTCGGCGGTCGCTGAGCCTTTCTGGCGCGGTCTCCTCGGGCCGCACCAGAAAGCGCAGTACGTGAGGCGTGAGCAGCCCCAGGAGGTCGGTCTCCGGAGCGAGGCGGGCGCCGAGCGCGACGAGTGTGCTCACGGTCTTTGCGAAGAGCAGCGCGTCGTTCGGAAGCTGTAGCCCGGGAGTTTCCTGCAGCCATTGCTTTGCCCGGTCAAAGAGGTCCGGGGCGCTTCCTTTCCCGACGCCGAGCGCTCCCGCGCCCGCCTCTTTGAAGAGGGCCCCGAGGGCGGCTTCGACGCCGCTGCGGGCACCCGGGGCGAGCATCCCGAGCGCCTCCATTTCGGCGCGCAGGGCGCCGGGATCGCGGCGCAGCAGGGCGCGCAGGCCCGCGCGCAGGGCCCTTCGCAGCTCGGGCTGCAGCCGCTTTGAAAGGCCGAAGTCGAGGAAGAGCACGCGCGGGGTGCGGGGTGCATCGGCTTCATCGACTACGAAGAGGTTTCCCGGGTGCGGGTCGGCGTGGAAGAAGCCGTCCTCAAAGAGTTGCTTTGCGTAGGCGCCGACCACGATCTCGAGGACCCGCGTGGGGTCGATGCCTCGCTCGAGGAGACGCTCGCGTTCGAGCGGGAGGACCTCGAAGCGTTCCATGGTGAGCACGCGCCGTGTCGAGAACGCGTCGAAAATTTGGGGGACCACCACCGCCGAATCGTTCGCGAGGTTGGCCGCGATCTCCCGGGCGCTCGCAGCCTCGGTTCGGAAATCGAGTTCGGCTTCGAGGCTCTCGGCGAACTCGCGAAACAGGCGGTCCTGGTTCGGGATGCGGCGTCCACTGGCCCACGCGAGAATTCGGATCAGCGTCCGCGCCACCTCGAGATCGCCGTGCAGCGAAGCGTCGAGCCCGGGGTACTGGATCTTGACCGCGACGCGGGTCCCGTCCCGGAGCGTTGCGGGGTGGACCTGTGCCAGCGATGCGGCCCCGAGGACCTCGTCCCCGAAATCCTCGAAGGCGAGGGCGAGCTTTTGTCCGAGTTCGACCTCGAGTTGGCGCCGGATGACGCTGGCGCCGAGCGGGGGCACGGCGCGCTGGAGCGTCGCGAGCGGAAGCCGAGCGTCGGCGGGGAGCAGGTCCGGCCGCATCGCGGCGAACTGTCCGGCCTTTACGAAGACGCCCTTCAAGGCCCCGAGGTGGACGGTGAGCCTTTGGCTGGCGGCGACCAGACGAGCGCCGCGACGGCGCGCGCGCTGGGAGTGGCCGACGAAGGGGTCCAGGAGCCGCCCGACCGCCTCGGAGGTTGCAGTGCGAAGGCCCCAGCCGAGCAGTCGCAGCACCGCGGGCAGCCTGCTGCGCCGAAGGGGGCCGAGCGAAGGGGAGCGAGGCTTGGTGGGTACTTCGATGGTGAAATCCCCGCTAGCCCCCTCTAGTTGGTGTGGAGTTGGTGTGGAGGGACGAGCGGGGGGGGTTCCAGAGGGGTGGAAGTTGCGTTCGTGGTGGGCCCTGCACGCTATCCGGGAGGCCGGCGCTTGACAACGCGACCGCCCCTAGTCTACGAACTGCAGGCCGCTTTCCGGGGCTTGGCCCCGAGCCAGGATTTCGCGGCCTGTGCCGACCCACGGCGTCGTTGAAACCGGATCGAAACCGGAGATCGGACCCACCCATGTCACCCTCTCGCGCTGCGGCCCTTTTCTGTGCCGCGGCCTGCTCTCTTTCTCTCGCCTGCCACGAAATCGATATCGATTTTGATTCCTCGGATGCCGGCGAGATCCGCCTCTACGATGACCTCTACTCGGTCTCGGTAGCGGACCCCCAGAACGCCGTCGCCGTGGGCTACTACGGCGCAGCGTACTTCACCACCGATGGGGGCCAGACCTTCGAAAAGGGAGATACGGGGACCCGTCGCTCGCTCTACAGCGTGGCCATGGCCGACGCGCAGCATGGCTGGGCGGTGGGGCAGCGCGGGCTCGTGATGCACACCGAGGATGGGGGGCGCACCTGGCAGCGTCAGGACCACCCGAAAGTCGAATCGCAGCCCCACCTTTTTTCGGTCACCGCGATCAACGCCAATACCGCATGGGTGATTGGCGAGTGGGGCACCCGGATCCTCACCAACGACGGCGGGAAGACGTGGGAGGATCATTCCTTCACCGTCGACCAACTGCACCCGATGTTCGTCTGGCTCGACGAGCGGGACCAGGAGAAGATTCGCAAGGGGGAGCCGGTCTTCGAGGACGTCACGCTGAACGATGTCTTCTGTGAGCGCGGCGACCCGACCAGCGCGCGCTGTTGGTTGATCGGCGAATTCGGCTACGTCTTCTACTCGGATGACGGCGGCGCCACCTGGCAGTCCTCCTCGATCGAGGGCTCTGCGACGATGCCGCTGATCGAGCTCGGCTACAACCGGATCGAAATCGACAGTTCCGACATCGAGATCATCGGCGATTTCGCCGAGAGCGTGGCCAGCGAGACCCACCTCAACGTGGCGATCGAGTCGGTGGCGAGCCCTGCAGAGATTGAAGCCTACGGCCGCGGGGGCGATCCCAACGAACTCTTCGAACTTCTCGAGGCCCGCAGCGCGGAAGTGCGTTTCTCGATCGAAGACGCTGGGGTCTCCACCGATCGCGTGCGTCTCCGGGCACAGCCGCCCTGGGATTACGAGGACTACCTCGAGCACGACCCCGATTTTCTCGAACGCTACTTCCGCTCGCGGGAGAACCCGAAAGGCGGCGTCCGGGTACGCGTGATCCAGAACCCGATCCTCTTCACCGTGCAGTTCGACGAAGCGGGGCAGGGCATCATCGCCGGCCTCGGTGGTGTCGTACTGGTGAGCGATGACGGGGGCAAGACCTGGACCTACCGCGAGATGGACCAGCTGCTGGCCGTGTTTGCCGCGGGCCAGGTGCCCGGACGCATTGTCGCTGTCGGCGAGAAGGGCTTTCAGCGCACTTCGACGGACATGGGCGCGACCTGGGAGCCGATCGACGCGTCCCACTTCCCCTCGATCTTCACCTTCATGCGCGATCTCGAATTCGCGCCCGGGGGCGAGACCGGCTTCATCGTGGGGCAGACCGGCCAGATCTTCAAGACGACGGATTCCGGTACGAGCTGGCAGCGGGTGTTGCCGCCGACCGAGGCGTCGGCAGAGGGCTCGGGCTAGGCACACGAAGCCTCCGCTTCGATCTCGCGTTACGCTCGCAGGGGCATCGCGGGAGGAGGCCATGGAGGACAGCGGCCGGGCGCGGGTGGGCTTTCTCGAAGTGACTTCGGGCGAGGGCGTGGGTTGCCTTCGAGGCCGCGAGGGCGGACTCCGGGCAAGGGACTCGAAGAGCGCGTTGGCGGCGCTTCGGGATGCCGATATTGACCTCGTGGTCTGGGATCTCGCGGTTCCGGGCCTGCCTGAATCCGCAGAGCGCGCCGACTTCTGCGCTTCGGGGCAGGTGGGGCACTGGCTGCTCGTCGGTTCCGACGCCGCTGGGATCCCCTCTGCTCTCGGGTCGCCGGGCGAGTTCTTCGCCCTGCCGAGCGCTGCCGAGCCGTTGGCGACCTTCGTGGAGCGCGCGCTGCGGGCCTTTGCGCTGGCCGAGGAGGTCGGTCGTCTTCGCGCCCGGCTCGACACCCTCGAAGAGTGCGGCGTACTGGCCCAGTGCCTCGAAGCGGGGAAGGTCTACCCGCTGGCTCTCGACCTGTTGCTGGCGCTGTGTGGGCGCGATCGCGGCGCGGCGATCTTTCGCCGAACGAATCTTCCCGGGAACTATGCCAGTGTCTTTCGCGGCTTCGAAGACGCCGAGGCCGAGCGCCTCAACACCCTGCTGCTCGACGGCAAGCACCCGGATCTCGATGCGATTCCGCGCCTTGCGTGTGTTGATCGCGGCGATCTCGTCGCGGCCTTCCAGAGTTCCGGCTGCCACGACGGACCGCTGCTGGTGGTTCCCCTCCGCGGCCGAGAGGGCGAGGCCGGGCTGCTCTGTGTTCCCGTTCCCGAATGCGACCTTGACCCCGACGAGTGGGCCCGTGCCGAAATCGTGGCGGACCGCGCGAGCGCCGCCCTCGGAATCGCCGAGAACTACCAGATGGCGAAGGATCGCGCCTTCATCGACGACACCACGGGGGCCTACAACGCGCGTTACCTGCAGAGTGCCGCGGAAAACGAGATCCGACGTGCGGACCGTTATGGCACCCCACTTTCGATGCTCTTTCTCGACCTGGATCGCTTCAAGGCGGTGAACGACAGCTTTGGCCATTTGGTCGGCACCGAGACGCTGCGCCGTCTGGTCGCGGTGCTCGAAGAGACCATTCGCGAGGTCGATACCCTGGCGCGCTACGGCGGCGACGAGTTCGCGATCCTGCTGGGTGGAAGCTCCCACCAGAACGCCCTGCAGATCGCCGAGCGGATTCGCTCTGCCGTGGCGGCAACTGGGTACGAGGCGGGGCCGGGCGAGCGCATTCGTCTCAGCGTGAGCATCGGAGTGGCCACCCATCCGACGCACGGCGACACGCTGGAGAGCCTGCTCGAGGCCGCCGACAAGGCGATGTATCGCGCCAAATCGCTCGGTCGCAATCGGGTCTGTTCGGCGGCCGAACTGCGCGAAGGGTGAGAGCCGCGGGGGCGGCGCGAAGCGGCGGGCTCGGGCGCTGTAGGGTTGGCGCTTGGCGGACCATCGCTGCTAAACCCTGTGCGCCATGACCACCCCCGAAGCCAGCCAGTCCCCCGCCCAGAAGATCCAACGTGGAGAAGGGGGGGCTCTCTCGGTCCCCCAGCATCCCATCGTGCCCTTCATCGAGGGAGACGGAATCGGCCCCGATATCTGGGCCGCGGCCGTGCGCGTGATCGACGCCGCGGTGGCAAAAGCCTACGGCGGGCAGAAAAAGATCGCCTGGCTCGAAGTCCTCGCGGGCCAGAAAGCCTTCGACGAGACCGGCGAATGGCTTCCCGAAGCGACCCTCGCCGCCTTCCGCGAGTACTACGTCGGGATCAAGGGTCCGCTCACCACGCCGGTGGGCGGTGGCATTCGCAGCTTGAACGTCGCGCTGCGCCAGATCCTCGACCTCTACGTCTGCCTGCGTCCGGTGCGCTGGTATCCCGGCGTGCCGAGCCCGGTGAAGCACCCCGAACTGGTCGATATGGTGATCTTCCGGGAGAACTCCGAGGACATCTACGCGGGCATCGAGTGGCAGGCGGAGTCGGCCGAGGCGAAGAAGTTGATCGCCTTCCTGCGAGACGAGATGGGTGTTTCGAATATCCGCTTTCCGGAGACCTCGGGCATCGGCGTGAAGCCGGTCTCGCGCGAGGGCACCGAACGCCTGGTCCGGGCCGCCCTGCAGTACGCCGTCGACAACGGTCGCAAGAGCGTGACGCTGGTCCACAAGGGCAACATCATGAAGTTTACCGAGGGAGCGTTCCGCGACTGGGGCTACGACCTCGCGCGCAGCGAGTTTGCCGGTCGGGCCGTCCCCTGGGACGACTGCGACGGCAAGCCCGAAGCCGGCCAGGTCCTGGTGAAGGATGCCATCGCCGACATCACGCTCCAGCAGGTGCTGACCCGCCCCAAGGAATTCGACGTCATCGCCACCCTCAATCTGAATGGCGACTACCTCTCCGACGCTCTGGCCGCCCAGGTCGGCGGCATCGGCATCGCGCCGGGAGCCAATATCAATTATGAGACGGGCCACGGGATCTTCGAGGCGACGCATGGCACAGCGCCGAAGTACGCAGGCCTCGACCAGGTGAACCCCAGCTCGGTGATCCTCTCCGGCGCGATGATGCTCGGCTACCTGGGCTGGAACGAAGCCGCCGAAAAGATCGAAGCCGGGATCACCCGATCGATCGCGGCGAAGACCGTGACCTACGACTTCCACCGCCAGATGGAAGGCGCTTTGAAGCTCAAGTGCTCCGAATTCGGAGACGCCATCATCTCGAACATGGACTGAGAGACGCCGCCCCAGGCCGAGCGTTTCGCCCATTCCCCCAACTGCAAGTAGAACGAAGTAGAACGGAAGGTCTCCCATGGCTCGACCCAAGATCGCCCTGATCGGCGGTGGCAACATCGGTGGTGTACTCGCGGAGCAGATCGCGTACCGCGAACTCGGCGACGTCTTGATCTTTGACGTGGTCGAGGGAATGCCCCAGGGCAAGGCTCTCGATATGGCCGAAGGGGCCCCGCTGGCCGGCAGCGACGTCTCCATCGCCGGAACCAACGACTACAAGGACCTCGCGGGCAGCGATCTCGTGATCATCACCGCGGGGCTGGCGCGCAAGCCCGGTATGTCCCGCGACGATCTGCTCAAGACGAACCTCGAGATCATGAAGAGCGTTGCGAAGGGCGTGCGCGACAACGCCCCGGACGCCATCGTGATCGTGATCTCGAACCCCCTCGATGCCATGGTCTACACCTTCAAGGAAATCTCCGGTTTCCCGAAGAACCGCGTGGTGGGGATGGCGGGCGTACTCGATTCGACCCGCTTCCGTTCCTTCGTGGCCTGGGAGCTCGGCGTTTCGGTCGAGGATGTGAGCGCGCTGGTGCTCGGTGGCCACGGCGACACGATGGTCCCGCTGGTGCGCTACTGCACCGTCGCCGGGGTGCCCGTGAGCCAGTTCCTGAGTTCCGACCAGATCGAAGCGATCGTCCAGCGCACCAAGGGCGCGGGCGGTGAGGTCGTGGGGCTGCTGAAGACCGGGTCGGCTTTCGTTTCTCCGGCGCTGTCGGCGATCGAGATGGCCGAAAGCATCCTGCACGACAAGAAGCGCGTGCTGGCCTGCGCCTGCCTCTGCGAGGGCGAGTACGGCGTCGACGGACTTTACGTTGGCGTTCCCTGTGTCCTCGGCGCGAACGGTGTCGAGAGGGTGGTCGAGGTCGAACTCGACGAAGACGACCGCAAGGCCTTTGACGCCTCGGTCGAGCACGTGCGCAGCCTCGTCTCGCAGATCGACCTCTAGGCTCCCATGAACGTCCACGAATACCAGGCGAAGGCACTGCTGCGCGAATTCGGGGTGGCCGTACCCGAGGGCGCCCTGGCCACCACCCCGGCGGAAGCGGCGCAAGCGGCGCGCGCCCTCGGCAGCGATCGCGTGGTGGTGAAGGCCCAGATCCACGCCGGCGGGCGCGGCAAGGGCGGCGGCATCAAGCTGGCGGCGACGCCCGAGGAGGCCGAGGCCGTGGCCGCGGAGATCCTCGGGATGACCCTCGTGACCCACCAGACCGGTCCCGAGGGCAAGTTGGTGCGCAAGGTCTACGTCGAGGAGGCGTCGGAGATCGAAACCGAACTCTACCTCGCGATGCTCCTCGATCGCGCCAGCGAAAAGTTCGCGCTCATCGCTTCCACCGAGGGCGGGATGGATATCGAGGTGGTCGCCGCCGAGACGCCCGAGAAGATCCTCACCGAGCTCTTCGACCCGAATCTCGGACTCCGGGGCTACCAGGTTCGGCGGCTCGGCTTTGGGCTTGGTCTCGACGCCGCCAAGGTGAAGAAGCTCGAGGCCTTCGCCATGGGGCTCTACCGGCTCTTTGTCGAGAAGGACGCGAGCCTGGTCGAGATCAACCCGCTGGTGGTGACCAAATCGGGGGATCTCTTCGCCCTCGACGGGAAGCTCAACTTCGACGACAACGCGCTCTACCGCCAGCCGGAGATCGCTGAACTCCGCGACCCCGATGAAGAGGACGAGCGCGAGCGCGCCGCGAAGGAGATCGATCTCGCCTACGTCGGTCTCGACGGAAATATCGGCTGCATGGTCAACGGTGCGGGTCTGGCGATGGCCACCCTCGACATGATCGCCGTCTGCGGCGGGAGCCCGGCCAACTTTCTCGATGCCGGCGGCGGCGCCGACAAGGAGAAGGTGAAGGAAGCCTTCAAGCTGATTCTGCGCGACGAAAAGGTCGCTGCGATCCTGGTCAATATCTTCGGCGGCATCGTGCGCTGCGACCTGATCGCCGAGGGCGTGGTGGCCGCGGCAGACGATCTCGGAATCAGCGTGCCGCTGGTGGTTCGCCTACAGGGCACCAACGCTGCCGAGGGTCGCGCGATCCTGGCGAAATCGGGCCTCGACATCACGTCTGCCGAGACCCTCGAAGAAGCCGGCGAACGCGCCGTCGCCGCGGTGACCAGCGGAAAGGGAGCCTGAAGCGATGGCGATTCTCTGTGACCGGAACACGAAGCTGCTCGTTCAGGGAATGGGACGCATGGGCCAATTCCACGCGGGTCTCTCGGCCGAATACGGAACCCAGGTGGTGGCGGGAGCGCACCCGGGGCGCGGCGGCAGTGAAATCGGCGGCGTTCCGATCTTCGACACGGTGCAAGCTGCCGTCCGGGCCACCGGCGCCAATGCTTCGGTGATTTTCGTGCCACCGGCGGGAGCCGCCGACGCGATACTCGAAGCGGCGGAGGCCGGGATCGAGGTGGCGGTCTGCATCACCGAGGGAATCCCGGTGCTCGACATGGTGCGCGCGAAGCGCGCCCTGGTCGGCACGGGCATGCGACTGGTGGGACCGAATTGCCCGGGGCTCGTCACCCCCCTGCAGTGTCGGATCGGAATCATGCCGGCCCAGATCACCCGTCCGGGTCCGGTGGGCGTGATCTCGCGCTCGGGAACACTCACCTACGAAGCGGTCGACCAGCTCTCCCGCCTCGGCATCGGGCAGTCGACCTGCGTCGGCATCGGCGGCGACCCGGTGATCGGGACCACCTTCATCGACGCCCTCGAACTATTCGAGGCCGACCCGGAGACCCAGGCCGTCGTGATGATCGGCGAAATTGGCGGCTCGGCCGAAGAAGAGGCCGCTGAGTTCGTGCAGTCGAACATGAAAAAGCCCGTCGCGGCCTTCATCGCGGGGCAGAACGCGCCCCCCGGCAAACGCATGGGCCACGCCGGCGCGATCATCTCCGGCGGTAAGGGCAAAGCCTCGGACAAGATCGCCGCGCTCGAAGCGGCGGGCGTGCCGGTGGCGCCTTCGCCGGCGGCCATTGGCCAGACCCTGGCCGACCATGTCCCGGGGCTCTCCGCCTAGCGGGCGCGTTTCGAGTCCCGCTCGTTCGGAGTACAAAGAACCCGCCCGGCTGTTGGCCGACTAGCCCTCGACTGTCCAGGTCTCTCCCGAGTGGAGCAGGGCCTCGAGATCGCCCGGTCCGTGCTCGGCGATGGCGTCGCGGAAGAAGGTGCAGGTCTGGCCCAGAGTG
>CAJXIC010000009.1 GCA_913054385.1 uncultured Pseudomonadota bacterium | reverse complement strand
GGTCGGGAACCAGCAGGCAGGCGATGCGCACGCGAGATCAGTCGAGCGGGGCCTGCGCGAAGCGAAGCGTGCCGCATTCCCGGGGCGGGCCCCGGCGCTGGCGCAGGATCTTGGCACCGCACTCGAGCCTTTCGAACAGCGGGGGATCCTCGCTCCAGTGGGCTCGGCCCGGGTGTAGGCCGAGGGCGATGGCTGCATGGCTTCCCGAAAGACGTTCGCGCGAGAGGACGACGAGCGCGCTGGGATGGGCGGCCGCGCCGCGCGCGAGCCGCAGCCAGGCTGCCGGGGGGACGAGTTGTTTCGAGTCCACCAGATCGAGGATCACCAGGGGGAACCCCTCGGTTTGCAGCAGGCGCTCGGCGCAGCGCAGGGCCTTCGCGGTATCGGGGGGGCGAACCCAGAGCACCCTTTCGAGGGCCACTCCGGCGCGCGCCGCCGAGGGCGGGTCGAAGGCATCGCCGGGATCGATCACCGCTGCCAACTCGCCCGAGCGGGTCGTGTGCTGCAAGAGTTCGAGGGCGAGCGAAGTGCACCCGGCCGAGGCGGGGCCGCTGATCTCGCTCAGTTGGCCCCGGGGAAAGCCTCCCGCGAGCAGCTGGCCCACGCTGGTTGCTTCCGCTTCGCGCGGGGCTGGGAGAGCGAGCCGGTTGCCCCGTTGCAGCGCCGGGCCGAGATCGCGCAGCAGGCGGTTGAGCGCTTCCGAGGGGGGAGGGCGCAGCGGGACCCCATCGGGCCCGGGGCGCACGGCGGGACGGGCGTGCGAGGGGGGCATGTCTCGACTTTCGCCTTTTATTCGCTTTTCGTCAAGCGACAGGCGGCCGACGAGACAGGCGGCCGCGGGGCGGGGGCGGTTAGGCCGTGTTGTCGGGCGGGGCGATTCGGGTCCGGGCGCCTTCGATGCGGACCCGGCCGGCGGCGATCCAGCCGATGGCCCGGGGCACCAACCGGCGTTCGGCTTCACGCACGCGCTGGCCGAGGCTTTCGACGTCGTCGTCTTCGAGCACCGGGACCGCTTCCTGTACGAGGATCGGGCCCTGGTCGTATGCCTCGTTCACGAAGTGCACCGTGGCGCCGGAGAGTTTCACGCCCGAGGCCAGAACCGCCTCGTGCACGCGGTCGCCGTAGAACCCCTTGCCGCAGAAGGCCGGGATCAGCGCCGGGTGCACGTTGATCACCCGGCCCTCGTACTTTCCGCGCAATTCGAAGAGCGAGAGGAAGCCGAGTAGGGCAACCAGGTCGACATCGTATTCGTCGAGGGCCTGGTGCAGGGCGTCGTTGAAACTCGCCGTGTCCGCGTGTTCCGAGCGCGGCACCGCCAGCGCCGGCACCCCGCGACGCTTCGCCCGCTCGAGGCCGAAGGCCTTTGCCTTCGAAGCGATCACCACGCCGATCTCCGCTTCGAGTTCGCCGCGGTCGATGGTCTCGAAGAGGTTCTCGAGGCTGGTGCCGCTGCCCGAGAGCAGCACGGCGACGCGCAGCCGGCGCTTCGCTTTCATGCGAAGAGGCTCGTGTGGATGCGGCGCGTGGCCGGGGAGCGGTTTAGCGTATAGAAGTGGATCCCCGGAGCGCCGGCGTCGAGGAGTTCGCGGCATTGGCTCGTGGCCCAGTCGATGCCGAGTTCGGCCGTGCGCTCGTCGTCGCCGTTGCAGGCGTCGATCGCCGCCAGCAATTCGGGCGGGAGCGTGCCGCCGCCGAGGCTCGCCATACGCTTTACGTTGGCGGTGCTGGTGATGGGCATGATGCCGGGAACGATCGGGATCTCGATGCCCGCCGCCTTGGCCCGGGCGCAGAAGTCGAAGTAGGCGGCGTTGTCGAAGAAAAACTGGGTGATCAGGAAGTCGCTGCCGGCGGCGACCTTGGCGACGAGGTGGCGCAGGTCGGTCTCGGCGTCGGGGGCCTCGGGGTGGACTTCCGGAAAAGCCGCCGCCCCGATACAGAAATCGAAGTCCTCGCGGAGGAAGGCCACGATCTCGGCGGCGTGGTTGAAGCCGTCGGGGGCCGGGACGAAATCCGGGGCGTCGCGCGGCGGGTCGCCCCGCAGCGCCAGCACGTTCTGCATCCCGGCGTCGCCGAGGGTCGCGAGGATTCCCGACACGTCGGCGCGGTTGAAGCCGACGCAGGGCAGGTGGGTCATGGCGGTGAGGCCGAGATCCCGCTCGATGTCGATCACGAGATCGACGGTTTTCGAGCGCGTCGAGCCCCCGGCCCCCATCGTCACCGAGACGAAGCCCGGCTCGAGGCCGCGTAGCTCGCCGATGGTGTGGTAGAGGCTGCGGAACCCCTTCTCGGTCTTCGGCGGAAAGAATTCGAACGAGAAGACGGGTCCCTTCGCGCTGTAGAGGTCGCTGATCCGCATCCCGACCCAGTCTACCACGCTGGCATTGACGCCCGGCGGGCGACTCGCGAGACTGCGCAGCGCTGGGGGGCTTCATGTCGGTTCTGGTCACGGGTTCGGTAGCGATCGATCACATCATGGTCTTTCCGGACCGTTTCGACCGCCACATTCTGAAGGACCAACTCCACATCCTGAATGTGGTCTTTGCGGTTCCGAGTCTCGAGAAGCGCTTCGGTGGCACCGCGGCGAACATCGCCTACAACCTTCGCCGACTGGGCGAGGACCCGCTGGTGCTGGCCACTGTGGGCAGCGATTTTGGGGACTACGCCAGGTGGATGGATACCTGCGGTATTCGCCGCGACCTGATCCGGGTGCTGAGCGACGCCTTCACCGCGCAGTGCTTCATCACCACCGATTCGGCCGAGAACCAGATCATCGTCTTCCACCCGGGCGCTATGGACCGGGGTCACGAGGCGAAGGTGGCAGAGGTCGCCGAGGCCTTTCGGGTCGGCATCGTGGCACCGAACGGAAAACAGGCGATGCAGGAGCACGCGCGCGCACTCAAGGCCCGCGGCAGCATTTGTGTCGTCGATCCCGGCCAGGGGTTGCCGCTCTTCGACGCCGACGAATTGCGCGAGATGATCGAGGGCGCCTCGATCTACATCGTCAACGACTACGAGTGGGAGACGACGAAGGAGCGGCTGGGATGGAGCGAAGACGAAGTCGCCGAGCGCGTCGGCGCCCTGATCGTGACCCGCGGCGAGCGCGGCTCGTTCCTGCGGCGGGGCGGGCTGGATCTCGACTTCGGGCTCGATGAAGAGCGCTTGGAACTCCCGGCGGTGAAGGCCGAGGCGGTGGTGGATCCCACCGGCTGCGGCGATGCCTATCGCAGCGGCTTGCTCTACGCGCTGGCGCACGGCCTCCCGCTGGCCGATGGCGCGCGCCTCGGCGCGGTGATGGGCGCCCTCAAGATCGCGCGCTCGGGTCCCCAGAGCATCGTCGAGGACCGGGACGCGGTCCGCGCGCGTTTCGAGCGCGAGTTCGGCTTCGCGCTGCCGTGACCGGGGCCGCGGGGAACCCCGCTCGATCGCGCCACTTCCTGTGGTTTGCCTTCGGCATGCTGCTGCCGGTGCCGTGGGTGGTGGCGGGGACTTCGGGTGGTCTCGGGCTCGACGCCCTCACCGTTGCGGTGCTCTCGGGCGCGGCGATTCTCGGGGCCGCGTTCCTGCTCTCGTGGGCCTGCGAGCTGGCCGAACGCGACCTGCCCCAGTCGTTGGCGATTCTCGTTCTGGCCTTGGTGGGCGTGCTTCCCGAGTACGCCGTCGATCTGCATTTTGCCTGGGCTGCGGGTAAGGATATTTCCTACGCCCCGTACGCCATCGCCAACATGACCGGCGCGAATCGCCTGCTGATCGGTGTGGGTTGGGCCGCGGTGGTTTTCGTCGAGTGTGCGCGGCGCCGCAGTACCAGTGTCCAGCTGGCCCCGCGGCAGCGCCTCGAAATCCGATTCCTGATCTGGGCCACGCTCTATTCCTTCCTGATTCCGCTCGACGGCCGCATCGACCTCTACGACGGCGCCATCTTGATTGCGCTCTTCCTCTTCTACGTCGCTTCGGCGATGCGAGGTGAGGTGGGCGACGATCGCGTACTCGAGGGCCCGGCAGCGTTGATCGACACGGAGTTCAGCGATCGTGGGCGCCGCATCTGGGCCACGCTGCTCTTCGTTTTTGCGGGCCTGGCGATCTTCCTCTCGGCAGAGCCCTTTGCCGAGAGCCTGGTCGACCTCGGCAGGAGCCATGACATCGACGAGTTCCTGTTGGTGCAGTGGGTGGCCCCGCTGGCTTCGGAGTCGCCCGAGTTCATCATTGCCATCCTGTTCGCCTGGAAGCTGCGGGGAACCCTCGGGATCGGGACGCTGATCTCGTCGAAGGTCAACCAGTGGACGCTGCTGGTCGGCGCGATCCCGGTGGCCTACGCGATCTCGTCCGGCGGCCTCGAGGGAATGCCGGTGGACGAGCGGCAGATGCAGGAGCTGTGGCTCACTTCGGCGCAATCGTTGCTGGCGGTACTGCTGATTGCAGACCTCCAGTTCCATCGCCGCGAAGCCGCGATCCTGCTGCTGCTCTTTGCCGGGCAGTTCATGTTGCCCGGTAGTGGCGCGCGCTGGGCTTTTACCGCCGTCTACTTGATCGCCTTCGTGGGGGTGCTGATTTTCGGGCCGGCGGCTCAGCGCCGCGCCTTCTTTGCCATGCTCGTTTCCGGGCCGCGCTCGGATCGTAAAGCCTCCTGAAAGCGATTCGCCGTGGCCGCTCGCGACTTCGACGGGGTAGTGGTGGGGGGCGGCATCGTCGGGCTCGCCTGCGCCGCAGAACTCGCGCGCCGCGGCCGTTCGGTGCTGATCGTCGAACGCGCCTCTGGAGTCGCCACCGGAATCACCGCGCGCAATTCCGAGGTGATCCACGCGGGGATCTATGACCCGCCGGGAAGCCTCAAGGCCGAACTCTGCGTGGCGGGGCAGCGCATGCTCTACGAGCGCTGTGCGCGACTTGGCATCCCGCACCGACGGGTGGGGAAGTGGATCGTCGCGACCGAAGCCGAAGACCTCCGGGTGCTCGAAGAACTGCAGGTGCGGGGCAGCGAAAACGGCGCCGAGGGACTCGAGATCGTCGATGCCGCAGCCGTGCAAAAGGCGGTTCCCGGGGTGCGCGCGCTGGCGGCGCTCTACAGCCCGTCGAGCGGGATCATCGACACCCGCGAGTGGGCGCTTTCGTACCTCGCAGAGGCCGAGGCCCACGGCGCGGTGTTGCTGCTCCGCAGCGAAGTCGTCGCCCTCGATCGCGCAGGCGACGATTGGCGCGTCTTGGTAACGAGCGCCGAGGGGGCCTCCCATCGCCTGCGCTGCGCTGTCGTGGTGAATGCCGCCGGGCTCGACGCGGATCGCGTGGCCGCGCTCGCGGGCCTCGACATCGACGCCCTCGGCTACCGCATCCACTACTGCAAGGGCCACTATTTCTCGCTGGCGCCAGGGCACCCGCTGCGCCTGCCATCGCTGCTCTACCCGGTTCCGTCGCAGGCGGGGCTCGGTATCCACGCCAGCTTCGACCTCGCCGGGCGCATCCGCTTCGGGCCCGACGTCGAGTATGTCGAGCAGCCCGACTACCGGGTCGACCCCCTGCGCGCGCGCGCTTTCGCGACTGCGGTGCAGCGCTACCTGCCGGAGATCGACGCCGATGCACTGGTGCCGGAAGGCGCCGGTATTCGCCCGAAACGGGCGGCCCCGGGCGAGGGCTTCCGCGATTTCCTGGTGAGGGAGGAGGGCGATCGCGGCGCCTTCGGGCTGGTCAACTGCATCGGAATCGAATCGCCGGGCCTGACCGCGGCGCCGGCGCTCGCGCTGCGCGTCGCCGATCTGCTCGAGTCGCGCTGATCTTCTGCTGCGGTCGAGGCGACGGGCTATTCGCTCGCCCATGAGTGGGCGTCTATGCTCGGCCGCGCTCCATGCCGAAGTTCTCGCTCCGAACCGCACTCTGGACCCTCGCGGGGCTTCTCGCGGTGGTGGCCTTCTGGCTGCTGGCGACCTCGCCGGGCGCGCGCACACAACGCGCGGCGGAGGAGCGACGTGACGCGGTCGGCACCGTCGCCGGACGAACAACGTTGGCGGTCGATTCGCACCGGGTCGAAGTCTCGGAGGACCGGCGCCGGATCGAGGTCGCGGGGGTCCTCGAGGCGCTGCGCCGGGTCGAAGTCGCCGCCGAGATCGCCGGCCAGGTGATTGCGATCGACGCCGACGAGCACTCGGCGGTGGAGGCCGATGCGCTGCTCGCTCGGCAAGATCCTGCGCTCCTCGAAGCGGCTCTGAAACGCGCGCGCGCAGCAGTCCTGCGCGCTGAGGCCGGCGACCAGCTGGCCCGGGCGGAGTGGCGTCGCCAGCGCGACCTCGCCGAACGCGGGGTGGCTTCCTCGGCGGATCTCGACCGCGCGGAGTCCGAAGCGAAGGATCGCGCTGCGGCGGTGGCCGAAGCGGGAGCCGCCCTCGAAGAGGCGGAGACCCGCCTGGAAAGGACCCAGATCCGCGCGCCCTTTGCCGGCATCGTCACGAAACTCGATCTCGACGTGGGGGCGTACCTGCGCCCCGGCGACGTGGTCGCGGAAGTTGCCGACCTCTCTGAGATCGAGATCGAAATCGGGGTCTCGGATTTGGAGATCCTCGCCCTCGCAGTCGGGGATCCCGTCGAGGTGAGGGTGCAGGCGCTGCCCAACGAGCGATTCGCCGGGAGGGTCGCTGCGCTCGGGCGCAGTGCCAATACGGCGACGCGAAAGTATCCCGTGCCGGTGCGGGTTCCGAATCCCGAACTCCGGCTGCTGCCCGGGATGCAGGCGACCCTCGCCTTCGAAATCGGCAGCGCGCGGCCGACCCTCATCGTGCCGCGACGCGCGGTGATTCGCGAATTCGATCTCGACTACGTCTTTGTCCTCGAGCCGACCGGGGAAGGTCGAGCCCTTGCCCGGCGACGCCGCGTTGCGACCCGAGGCCTGGCCTTCCGGCCGGAAGTCATCGAGATCATTTCGGGGCTCGCGCCGAATGAAGTCGTCGCCACCACCGGTGTGCGCGAAATCCGCGATGGGCAACCCGTACGGGTTCGAGGTGGCAGCGTTCTGCTCGCGCCGCCGACCCCGTGAGGAGCCTGCCCCGCTTCAGCGTCGACCAGGCGGTCCTTGTCAACCTGCTCTTCTTCGTCTGCCTGATCGGCGGGATCGCGACCCTTCCGCGAATTCCCGTCGAGTTCTTTCCAGACGTAAACCTCAACCAGGCGGTGATCACCACCGTGTGGACCGGGGCCTCGGCCAAGGAGGTCGAACGCCTCGTCACCCAGAAGATCGAAGAAGAGCTTCTCTCGGTCACCGACATCACCGACCTGCACTCGATTTCCCAGGCCAACGTCTCGACGGTCTACATCGACTTCGACGAATTTCTCGAAGACGTTGAATACGAGGCGGCGGTGGGAGACGTCCGCGCTGCACTTGACCGGGTGGGGGATCTCCCGGCGGACGCCGAGGAGCCCGATCTCCGCGAGATCATCTTCTCCGAGGTCGCGCCGGCGGTGATGATCGCGGTGGTCGACGAGGGGGGCGTGGGGGCCATGGCCTTGCGCGAGGTCGCCCGCGACTTCGCCCGGCGCTTGCGCGATCTCGAGGGCTCGAACCGGGTCGAAGTGAGGGGAGCGCGCGAGCGCGAAGTGCGTGTGCTGGTCGATCGCGATGCCGCGGCTCGGCACGGCCTCTCGGTGCTCGAGGTGGCCGAGCGGATTCGTCGCCACAACCTGAACCTGCCGGCGGGAACCTTCGAGACCCCGCTGGGCGAGTTCACGCTGCGAGCCGAAGGCGACCTCAAGGGCCTCGCGGATCTGCGGGCGACGGTGGTGGCCGAGGACGCCGACGGCGGGTTGGTGCGGCTTGGCGAGATCGCGACCCTCGAGGAGGGGCTCGAGAAGCCGCGCTTCATCACGCGCTACAACGGCCGTGATGCCCTGCTCGTGAGCGTGACCAAGAAGAGCGAGACCGACACCCGCGAGATGGTCGCCGAAATCGACGCATTCCTGGCTGAGGTGGCACCCGGCCTGCCGGCTGGGATCGCGCTCGAGAAGACAGTGGATACCGCGCGCTTTGTCGAGAAGCGCATGGGGATCCTGCGCGACAACCTGATTGCCGGCGTGATCCTGGTGGTCGCGATTCTCTGGTTCACCCTTGGGTTCCGCAACGCCCTGCTCACCGCGATCGCCATCCCCTTCAGTTTTCTCACCGCGATGATCTTCTTTCCTTCGCTCGGCATCACGATCAATTCGGTGACGGTGATTGGGATGCTGCTGGTCTCGGGGATGTTGGTCGACGACGCGATCATCGTGATCGAAAACATCTACCGGCGCATCGAAGAGGGGGAGCCCCTGCGCACCGCGGTGGTTGCGGGGACCGAAGAGGTGATGTGGCCGGTGATCTGCGCCATCGCCACGACGATCGCGGCTTTCGCGCCGCTTCTGCTGGTGGGCGGGACCCCCGGAAAGTTCGTGAGCATCCTGCCAAAGGCGGTGGTGGTGTGCCTGATCGCGTCGCTCTTCGAGTGCCTGCTGATCCTGCCCGCGCACTACATCGATTTCGGGAGTCGTCGCCGACGCGCCTCCGCGCAGGCGGCCTCCGCGGGGGCGTCTCCGACTCTGAAGACGCGGCTTTCTGGAGCGCGCGAGTTCGTGGATGCCGGCGTCGATCGGCTGCGGTCGCGCTACCTGCGCGCCCTCGACGCGGTCCTCGAAAACCGAGGTCCCACGGCCGCCCTCGTCGTCGCCGTACTGTTGCTCGCCTTCGGTGGCTTCCAGCACCTGCGCTTCGATCTCTTCCCAGGAGAGTTCGACGTCCTCGAGGTGATGCTCGAAACCCCTTCGAGTTCCTCCCTCGACGCCACCGACGCGGTCTCGCGCGGTGTCGAGGAACTGCTCCTTTCGCATGTTGGGACCACGCTCGACGATTTTTCGATCACCGTCGGTAGCAGTCGCGACACCAACTACGACCGGCTCACCGGCTCGAACTACGCTCTGGGCGTGCTGGTCCTCGCCGAGACCGAGGCGAATACGCGGGCCCCTGAACAGGCGCTTTTCGCGTTGCAAGATCACCTCGAGACCTTTCGCCGGGAGCATCCTTCGGGCATCGTCGACCTGCGGGTGCAGGCGGAGCAGGACGGCCCGCCGGTGGGGCCGCCGGTCGAAGTGCGTTTGCAGGCCGACGATTATGCCCTTGCGAAGATGGTGGCCGAGGAGATGCGCTCGTGGCTCGAGGGCGTGCCGGGCGTCTATAACGTCGAGGACAATCTGAAGATCGGGCCGCCCGAGGTGCGGATCCGCATGGACGAGGAGCGCGCCACCCGCCACGGTCTGCGCTTCGAGGACCTGGCCCTGGCCCTGCGCGCGGCCAACGACGGCGTCGTCGCTTCGAGCTTGCGCGAGACGTCGCGCAACGAGGATGTCGACATCCGCGTGCGCCTCGCGGATCGGCATCGACGCGATCTGCAGGATCTCCTCGAGATCGAGATTCCGACGCGCGCGGGGGTCCTCGTGAAGCTGCGCGACGTGGCCGAAGTCGAGGTCACCCGTGGCTACCGGGCCTTCCACCGCTACGACGGGAAGCGGACGGTTTCGGTCTTCGCCCAGGTCGACGGCGTGCGTGAGACCTCGCAGTCGGTCAACCGAAAACTCCAAGCCGAGTTTGCCGACCTCGAGCAGCGCTTTCCCGAACTCGATGTCCACTACGGCGGCGAGTTCGCCGAATCCGGCAAGGCCTTCGCCGACCTCATTGCCGCCTTCCCGGTGGCACTCGTGGCGATCTACATGATCCTGGCGGCGCTCTTTCGCAGTTACGGACAGCCGTTGGTGGTGGTTGCGGCCATCCCGATGGGCTTCGTCGGCGTGGTCCTCGGCATTGCGATCTTTGACTACAGCGTCAGCTTTACGTTGCTCTACGCCACGATCGGCCTCACGGGGGTGGTGGTGAACGATTCGCTGGTGATGGTCGACTTCATCAATCGCGCCCAGCGGGGCGGCATGCCGCTTCGGGAAGCGATTCGGCTCTCGGGCAGCCGTCGCTTCCGTCCGATCCTGCTCACGACCCTGACGACGGTGACCGCGCTGCTTCCCATGGCTATTGGTCTGCAGGGAGCGTCCAAGACCTACGGTCCCTTTGCCGCCGCGATCTCGTTCGGGCTGCTGGTGGCGATGGCGGGGACCCTCTTCGTGGTGCCGCTGGTCTACACCCTGGTGCAGGATGCGAGCGGCTGGGGGGCGGGCCTCCGGGCCCGCTGGGGGCGGCATCGCCGCGCGGGGGTTTCGCCGACCGGCTAGGGCGTGGTTCGTGCCGCGGGAGATCTCCCAAGCCCCTCGTTGCGTGCGAAGGCCAGTTCTTCGAGCGGTCGCCCTTCGATGAGGTGCGATTGGATGATCTTTTCCAGGTTCGCGGGGGTGCAATCGCGATACCAGGTGCCTTCGGGGTAGACCACCGCGATCGGCCCCTGGCGGCAGACGCGCAGGCAATCGACCTTCGATCGGTAGACCCCAGCCTCGACGTCGCTGAGACCGAGTTCGGTGAGTCGGCGCTTGAGGAACTGCCAGGAGGCGTCCTGTTCCTCCCGGGGCGCGCAGTCGCCCCCCACGCACACGAGAATGTGCCGGCGGTAGCTCCCCAGGTGGAGATTTCGCGAGATGCGGTCGAGGCGGGCATCGGCCATGGCGCGCCGAGTATAGGTGTGGGCGAAGCGGGTGCACTCCCGGGGCGCTTCCATGGAGTCGTCCGGGAGGTGCGCTAGCCTGCGCGCGCCATGGCCCCGGAAGCACGCAAAGACCTGCGGAATCTCGCCATCATCGCCCACGTCGATCACGGAAAGACGACGTTAGTGGACGCACTGCTGCGCTTTTCCGGCGCCCTCGGCTCACGCGACTTCCAGGTGCGCGTGATGGATTCGGGCGATCTAGAGCGCGAGCGCGGAATCACGATTTCCTCGAAGAACACCTCGATCGAGTGGGAGGGGTTGCGCATCCAGCTCGTCGATACTCCCGGGCACGCCGATTTTGGGGGCGAGGTCGAGCGGATCCTGGGGATGGTCGACGCCACCCTGCTGCTCGTCGATGCCGTCGAGGGTGTGATGCCCCAGACGCGCTTCGTGCTGCGCAAGGCGTTGTCCCACGGCTTGCGGCCGATCCTCGTGGTGAACAAGATCGATCGCCCGGAGCAGCGCGCCGAGGCGGTGGTGGATGAGGTTTTCGATCTGTTGGTGGACCTGGGCGCGAATGACGTTCAACTCGATTTTCCGGTGGTCTACGCCTCGGCAAAGAAAGAGGTCGCCACCTGCGACCTCAACGAGCCGATGATCGACCTGCGTCCCCTCCTGGAAGTGATTCGCGATCACGCACCGGCTCCCAACGTGGACAAGCACGGTCCGTTGCAGTTCCAGGCGGTGACACTCGGTTGGGACGATTTCGTGGGACGCCTGGTGATCGGCCGGGTCGAGCGCGGGGCCCTCGTGCGGAACGCGCCCGTGGTGCGCATCGCCGAGGGGGGCGCCACCGAGACCTTCCGCGTCACCAAGCTCTTCGGCGTCGATGGGCTCAAACGCACCGAACGAGAACGCGCTGAGGCCGGCGACATCGCGATCCTCGCGGGCATCGATTCGATCGAGATCGGCGACACCCTCTGCAGCCCGGAAACCCTCGAGCCGCTTCCCCGGATCGCCCTCGATCCGCCGACGCTGCGGGTGCGCTTCAGCGTCAACGACTCGGCCTTTGCCGGCCGCGAAGGCACCTTCGTGACCAGCCGTCAGTTGCGCGAGCGTCTTCTGCGCGAGGCGCTCACGAACCCGGCCATCCAGATCGAGGAAGGCGGCGCCGGCGAAACTTTCGAAGTCGCGGGTCGCGGAGAGTTGCAGCTTGCGGTGCTGATCGAGACCCTGCGGCGGGAGGGCTTCGAACTCAGCGTTGCAAGACCCGAGATCATCCTGAAGGAAGAAGACGGGAAGACCCTCGAGCCGATGGAAGAGGTCTGGGTCGAGATCCCCGAGAAGCTCGCCGGCAGCGTGATGGAGAAGCTCGGCAGCCGCAAAGGCCGGATGATTTCGATGCAGCACGAAGGCGAGCGCATCGTGCTGCAATACCGTGTGGCGAGTCGCTGTCTCTTCGGATACCGCAGCGAGTTTCTCACCGATTCAAGAGGCGAGGGCGTCCTGAATCGCACCGTGGTTGGCTATGAGCCCTGGGTAGGCGACGTGTCGGGGCGTGGGGTCGGAGCGATCGTTGCCACCTGTGAAGGGCGTGCCACCGCGCACGCCCTGGCCAGCATCCAGGAGCGCGCCACGATGTTCATCTCCCCCGGAGACATCGTCTACGAGGGGCAGGTGGTGGGCGAGGCGCGACGCGCGGGCGACATCCAGGTGAACGTGTGTCGCACGAAGAAGCTCACCAATATCCGTGCGGCGGGTCGCGATGACTCGCCGCAAGTCACCCCGCCCCGTCCCCTCACCATCGAGAGCGGACTCGAGTGGATCGAGGACGACGAACTCCTCGAAGCGACGCCGAAGTCGCTGCGGCTGCGCAAGAAGATCCTCTCGGCGAGTTTCCGCAAGCGATGAGCGCGGGGGGGAACTCCGGCCGCTTTGCAGCCACCCCCGACGAGCTGCGGCGCTATGGCGAGGATGGTTTCTTCGTGCGATCCGCGGTTTTTGCTCCCGCGGAACTCGAGGTGCTCCGGCAGGCGGTCGAGAAGGTGGTGGCCGAGGCGGGCGAGCACGGCGGCAAAACCTACGAGATCGACGGGAATCGTTACCGGGACACCGAAGCAGCGACCCTGCAATACGAGCACCACGCCGGCGCCGAAATGATCCGGGTGATCGAACCCTTTCACCATCTGCACCCGGACCTCGATCGACTGGTCGACGATCCGCGCATGACCGAGGCGATCTGCGGGATTCTCTCGTGTCCGGCGGTGGCGCTGTGGACCGAGAAGATCAACTGCAAGCGGCCCTTCGAGGGCTCGGGTTTTCGTTGGCACCAGGACTCGCCCTACTGGAGCCACGCCTGTAGCGACGTCGAGCGGCTGCCGAACGTGATGCTGACCCTCGATGACGCCGACGAAGAGAACGGTTGCTTTCGGGTGATCCGCGGTTCGCATCGCAATGGCTTCCTGCCGGGGCTCGACGACGAGAGCCAACTCGGCCCCCTGTTTACCGATCCGAAGCATTTTGACGAGACGGCCGAGTACAAGGCGATACTTCCCGCCGGGAGCCAGGTCTTCTTCAGTCCCCACAGCGTCCACGGATCCCAGCCAAACCGCTCGGACCGGCCGCGCCGGGCGCTGGTGCTGACGTATCAGCCCGCCGGGCGTCGCATGTTCAAGATCGACGCCACGCGCAACGCAGGTCCGGAGCAGCGAAGCTCAGAGATCGCGTAGCGAGGCGCGGGAGAATTCCGCGCGCAATTGTTCGTAGCTGGTGGCCACGGGGTACTGCGGGAATTCGTCGATCACGTTCTGCGGCGGTCGAAAGAGGATCCCGGCGTGGGCCTCTTCGAGCATGCTCGTGTCGTTGTAGGAATCGCCCGTGGCGATGGTGCGGAAGTTCAGATCTCGAAGCGCACGAACAGCCCGGCGTTTCGGATCGTCGATCCGCAGCCGGTAGTCGCGAATCACGCCCTCGGCATCGACGTCGAGGGAGTGGCAGAGCAGTGTCGGCCAGCCGAGTTGTCGCATGAAGGGCTCGGCGAACTCGTAGAAGGTATCCGAGAGGATCACGACCTCGAAGCGCTCGCGCAGCCAGTCGAGGCATTCGGCGGCGCCTTCGAGGGGTTGCATGCCGCCGATCACTTCCTGGATCTCGCGCAGGCCCAGGCCCTCGCGCTCGAGGATGTCGAGACGCCGCCGCATCAGGACGTCGTAGTCGGGGAGGTCGCGGGTGGTGAGCCGCAGTTCCTCGATGCCGGTGCGCTCGGCGAAGTGGATCCAGACTTCGGGGATCAGGACCCCTTCGAGGTCGAGACAGGCGAATTCCACTGGCGGGCACTCCTACTCGCGTTCGGGTTGGAGTCGCGACTCCGCGACGACGCGCGTTACGGCGGCGGATTCTAGGGGATCGCGCTCTTCTTGCCCGCCTTTGGGGGCGCGGACCTGGGGCATGCCCAGGGGCGATTCGGTACGTTCCGCGTTTCGTCATGCGCTGCGCAGTCTTTCATCACCGCGGTGCACGCCTCGAGAGTGCCGGGGCCCGCGCCCGCCTCGCATTCCTCACTGCGTGTGTCCTGCCACTCGCCTTCGCTGCTGGTTGCAGCGGAGAGCGTGAGGGTCCCGGTGCGCGATCCGGCGACGAAGTCGACGTCGTGGTGGTCGAGGTCGTGCGCCTCGTGCCCGAAGCCGTGATCCACACCGCCGCCCTCACCGGCCAATTCGAAGCCGAGAGCCACGTGGTGGTGAAGCCCGAAATCGAGGGCGTGATCGACGCCATCGAGTTCATGGAGGGGCGGACGGTCGAAGCCGGGGACATCCTCTTTCGGCTACGCGACGGGGAGCAGAAGGCAAAGCGGAAGGCTGCGCTCGCCGCGCTGAGACTTGCCCAGGACGTCTACGATCGCACCCAGCGACTGGCCCAGCGCGACGTCTCGTCGGCGGCGCGGGGAGCAGAGGCGTCGGCGCGCCTCGATGGGGCGCAAGCCCACGTGGACCTGGCCGAGGTGGAACTCGAGCGGACCCGCATTCGCGCGCCCTTTACCGGGATCACGGGGCTGCTCACCACCGAAATCGGGGATCGCGTCGAAGAGGAGAACGGGTTGGTGTCGCTCACTGCCGTCGATCGGCTGCAGTTGGTGTTCACGGTCCCGGAACTCGGAGTTGCGCTGGCGCGCGTCGGGAGGTCGATCCACGCTCGCGTCATCGCGTGGCCCGGGGAGCGTTTCCCGGGGACGGTGTTCTTCGTTTCGCCCACGATCGACCCATCGGCGCGCCGACTGGTACTGAAGGCCTGGGTCGACAACCCGGAGCGGAAACTCAAGCCGGGGATGTTCGCGAACGTCGACGTCGAAATCGCGCACTTCGAAGCCGCGCTGATGGCACCCGAGTCCGCGCTCGTGCACGATCGCAATGGGCGCTTTGTCTGGCGCGTGGGCGAAGACGAGCGCGTCGAAAAGGTTCCCGTCGAGATCGGGATCCGCGAAGGGGGCCGGGTCCAGTTGCTGTCTGGTGTGGCCGCCGGCGAGCGCATCATCTCGGCAGGCACCAACAAGGTGCTGGCGGGAGACCGCGTCGAAGCCCTTGAGCCTGCTTCCGACGGACACGCAGCGGGACCGTTTACCGAGGAGGTTCCGAAGGCCCGCGGCGACGACACGTGAGACTTTCGGAGATCTGCATCGAGCGCCCCGTGCTCACCACGGTGCTCTCTCTCGGGATCGTGCTCTTTGGTGTCCTCGGGATGCTGCGGCTTCCGAACCGTGAACTCCCCGACATCGATCCGCCCTTCGTCACGCTGACGACGGTCTACCCGGGGGCCTCGGCGGAGGTGGTGGAAACCTCGGTCACCGAGCCTCTCGAAGACGCGGTGAACGGGATTGCGGGCGTGAAGCACGTGACCTCGATCAGCCGCGAAGAGGTCTCGCAGATCAAGATCGAGTTCCAACTCGATCGCGACATCGAGGCGGCCGCCAACGACGTCCGCGATCGCATCTCGCGTGTGCGCAGTCGGTTGCCCGACGACGTCGACGACCCGGTGGTGGCGAAGCAGGATGCAGACGCCAGCCCCATCATCTGGCTCGCGCTCTCGGGTGCGGATACCGACGAGGTCGAGCTGACGAAACTGGCCGAGAGCCGAATCATCGATCACATCGACAAGCTTCCGGGCGTGGCCAGCGTGATCGTTGGCGGCAACCGTCGTTTCTCGATGCGGATCTGGATCGACAACCGACGACTGGGTGCACACGACCTCAGCATTGCCGAAGTCGTCGAGGCGCTGCAGCGCGAAAACGTCGACATCCCGGCGGGGCGCATCGAGGGTACCGATGCCGAGTTCACCGTTCGCAGCCTGGGGGAGATGCAGCGCCCCGAGGACTTTGCGCGAATGGTGGTGGCGATGCGCGACGCCGGCCCGGTGCATCTTGGGGATATCGCCGAGGTCGTGACCGGGCCCGAGAGCGAGCGCAAGCTCGTTCGCTTCAACGGCGTTCCCGCCATCGGGCTCGGGGTCGTAAAGCAGTCCCAGGCCAACACCCTCTCCACGGCAGCGGGGGTGCGTGCGGCGGTGGTGACGCTGGCCGAGGGACTTCCGCGGGGCGTGCAACTCGAGGTGGCCTTCGATTCATCTCGCTATATCCGGCAATCGATCGAGGATGTCGCGCGCACCATCTTCGAGGCAGCGCTGCTGGTGATCCTGGTGATCTACGGCTTCCTGCGCAGCGCACGGGCCACCATCGTTCCGGCGCTGGCGATACCGGTTTCGATCGTGGGGACGTTTGGGGTTCTCTACTTCGCCGGGTTCACCATCAATACGCTCACGCTGATGGGGATCACCCTGGCGATCGGCCTGGTGGTCGACGATGCCATCGTGGTGCTCGAGAACATCACGCGTTGGGTGGAGGAGGGCTGGTCGCCGATGGAGGCGGCACGCCGCGGCATGCAGGAGATCTCCTTCGCCGTCGTGGCGGCCACGGTTTCGGCGGTGACGGTCTTCTTGCCGCTGGTCTTCCTGACCGATACGACCGGCCGCCTGTTCCGGGAGTTCGCGGTCACCGTGGCTTCGGCGATTGCCATATCCGGTTTCGTGGCGCTGACACTCGCGCCGATGATGGCGGCGCGAGTGCTGCGCACCGGAAGGCCCGAAAATGCCCTGAAGCGGGCGCTGGGAAGCGCAGTCGATCGCGCTGCCGAAGCCTACGAACGGGCGCTTCGCCCGCTAATCGCAAGTCGCAAGGCGCGGGCTGTCTGCCTCGGGGGGGGGCTCGTCTGGGCGCTCTTCGGTGTCTTCCTCTACACCCACGCCGACGAAGAGTTGATGCCGAAGAACGATCGCGACGCCGTGATCATCCTCACCCAGGGGCCCGAGGGGAGCACCCTCGAGTACATGGATCGCTACCAGCGTCGCGTGGAAGAGGCGTTGCTCGGAGTGCCCGAAGTGCGTCGCAACCTCTCGGTGATCGCGCTCGGCATCGGAACGCCGGGGGCCGTGAATCGCGGAGTCGTGATCTCGCAGCTAGTCCCCCAGGACCAGCGGGATCGCAGCCAGAGC
>CAJXIC010000008.1 GCA_913054385.1 uncultured Pseudomonadota bacterium | reverse complement strand
GAACCACGCGTGCAGGCCCGCCCGGTCGCCTCCCCCGGGAAGAGAGAGCGAGGGGATCGGAAGACTCTGGGCGCTCTGCAGGCCGATCACGCGGACCACCGTCTCGCGCCAGACCACGTCGAGGCCCACGCTGGCCCCAAGCCACAACAGCACAGGCAAGAGCGGGAGCGCGATGCCGAGGGCGTAAACCCCGCCTGCGCGCAGCCGCTCGCCCAAGGTGGGACGCGCCCAGAACAGCGCCGCTGCCACGCCACAGGCCACCGAGAAGGCGGGGGTCAGCCGAAAGGTGAGGGCGACACCGGTCCACAGGCCGGCCCACAGCCAGCAGCGCGCCGCAGAGGCCACACCAGGGCGTGCCCCCGTGGGCGCGGCTTCGATGCCGCGCGCCAGTGCCAACAGCGCCAGCACGCTGAAGACGAGGTAGCGGTAGCCAAAGAGCAGGTGCCCGAGGTGCGAATGCGGGGCCGCCAGCGCCACCGCGAGCGCGCCCCAGAAGGCGAAGCGCCGCGGCATGAGGCGGCAGCCGAGGCCGTAGAGCGCCGCCACCAGTGCGACGTTGAAGCCGGCATAGAAGAGCCGCGAAAGCCAGATGCCCGGAGGGTCAAGGGCGGTGGCAATCCAGGCCGGAAGCACGTGGCCGGGCGGGAAGGTGAAGAACGCCTCGCGGTAGAGAAGCCCCCCTGCGTGCAGCTGCCCGGCGGCTTTCAGCGGCCAGCCCTCGTCGAAGAGTTCCCCGTTCGAGTGCTCGAGGAAAAGGCTCTCGTAGGCCGCGCTGAGTGCGAGAAGGCTGAGAAGGTGCCACCATGAAGGCCGTGTCGACGCGGCGCTCATGGCATCTCCACTGCGCACCGAACGGCGGACGCGGCAGGGCGCGCGGCTTCGGAGGGTTGGTGGGTCGATCGGGCCAACGGAACGGAGTCTAGCCTCTTGCCGGAGTTCGGGTGAGATGAGCGATCTCGTCGGGCGGGCTCTCGCCACGCCTTCGGGCAGCGGGGCGAAGCTTGCGGCTTTTTCGTGGGGGCTTCTGGGCGCCGCGGTCGCGATCCTGATGGCCCCTCTCGAGCCGAGTTTCCTCGAAGAGGGGCTGATGCTCCACGTCGCCGAGCGCATCGTCGGCGGCGAGCATCTCTACCGCGACGTGTTGGCCGTCACCGGTCCCGTGCCCTACGAGATGCTGGCGGCGGGCTTCCGACTCTTCGGCAGCGAAATCTGGGTCGCGCGCGGATTCATCGTCCTGCTCCAGGCGCTCTCCACCGGGCTGATCTTCGACTGGGTGAGACGCTCGGGGGGAGGGCCCCTGGCCCACGTCGCCGCGGGTGTCTTTGCGGCGGCACCGGTACTGCTCTTCCCGCTCTATACGCTCTTCTTCTACACCACCGTCGCCGGACACTTCTGCGTGATGGCCGCTTACGCCGTGCTGCGCAGCCTCGAAGCCGTGGCCGAAGGCTCGGTGTGGCGCTGGGGCGTGGCGGGCGGTGTTGCGGTCGCCCTGGCGGCGCTCTCGAAGCAGACCGTTGGCCTGGCACTCGCCATCAGCCTGCTCGTGGCCGTCGTGGCGTGCGCGCCAGCGGGTCGCCGCGGCTCGCGGCTCGTACCGTTCGGGGTGGGCGGCCTCGCGGTCACGCTGGTAACGCTTTCTCTCTACGCGTTCCGCGGCGAACTCGCGATCGTCTTCGACTCGCTCGTGCTGCGGCCCCTCTCGCTGGGCGAGACCTACCAGTCGCCGTACATGAACCTGTGGCCGCCGGGAGAGTTCAGCGACGCACTGCGGTCGAATCGTTTCTTCTACATCCCTCAGCTTTACAATCTTTTTACGGCCTCGGTCTTCGCCAAGGTGAAGCCCTGGCTCGTGCTCGTGACCCAGCTCTGCTTCGCGCTGCCCCCGTTGGCGATCCTGGCGACGGCTCTTCTCGGTGCGTTCCGGCGTCTCCCCACCGGAGCCTGGGTCCACGCGGCGCTGCTGCTCGCGCTGGCCACCAACCTGTTCCCGCGTTCGGACTGGGGGCACCTCGTCGCGGTGCTTCCCGCTTCGATCATCCAGCTCGTCCTGCTGGCTGTCCCGGCACCCGGGCGAAGCCTCTCGCGTGGTGCGCGGCGCCTCGTCGCTGCCGTGGCCGCGCTCATGCTCATGGGGATCGGTGTCGGGACCGGCCTTTCCGCCGACGGGATCTACCGGGTTTCGAAACCTTCGGGGCTCGGGCCGCGGGTGCCCCAGCGCCCGGTGAGCACGATGGTTCGCAATGGCGGGTCGCCGCGCGTCGTCGATTTTTTGCGCGAGCGGGTGACACCCGGTGAAGCGATCTTCGTGGCGCGTTCCGAGCCGCTGATCTACTTCGCCACCGGCACGACCAACCCCACGCGCTACGGCGGGATTATCACCGGGCATCGCGAAGAGCAGGAGCCGATCCTCCTCGAGGCCCTGTCTCGGGTGCGCTTCGTGGTGATGAGCGACCGCGACCAGGCTCTCTACACCTGGTACTCCGACGAGGTTCCGGCGGTGCAGGCCTTCCTCGAGCGACACTTCGAGGTGCCCCCCGAGTTCATTGGCGTGGACGATCGCGATTCGTGGATCTACGCGCTGCAGCGCGGGCCGGATCGCGGCGAGACCCTCGTCGATTTCTTTGATCGCCGCGCCGAGGGGCAATATTGGGTGCGACGCCGCAGCGGCAGCGTCGATCCGGTCTCCGAAGTGCCGCCGCGCCTGGCCGCCCACTACAATCGTCGTCCGCTCGGCTTCCCCGTCGACTTGCGCGGGGGGGGCGTCGATTTTGAGGTCGTCGTCCCGGAAGGGGCTGTCTTCCAGGGCGATGTGGGTCTGAAGGGGATGATCTCGGAGAGCGACATTTTCAGCCTGCCCCCGAAGTCGACGATCTCGGTGTCGATCCGCCGCGAAGGCGAAGCCGCGTTTACGAAGCTGCACGAGGAACCGATCTTGCAGCGCGACCGTCTACTTCGGGAGGGGAATTTCTGGACACCCGTGGAAATCGATCTTGCAAAATACGCCGGCGAGCACGTCACCCTGCGTCTCGCGCTCGATAGCGATCTCTTCATCCGGCCGGGATCCCTCGCCTGGTTCGGTAGCCCGCGGCTGGCGGCGAAGCCGGTAGCCCGATGAATCGCGTCGTCGCCGTCGGGGCGGTCGCGGCTTTGGCGGGGATCGTCGCGGGCTGGATCGTTGCGCGGTCGCCCGACGACGCGAGTTCGCCGAGGAGGGAAGTCACCGAGTCGGCTGCGACCGAAACGGCTACCGCTCCGCAGGAGGCGGTCGAGATCGAAGGCCTGCGCCGCGCTCTGGGGCACGAAACCCGGGCCCGGAAGCACCTCGCACAGCGCGTGTTGGAACTCGAGCGGGCCGCGCGCGACGAAATCGCGACCGCGGGCGAGTCGCGGACGACTTCGCTGGCCGCGGCAGCCGCGGCGCGGGCCGAACTGGACGCGGCGTCCGCCGCGGGCCGACGGCAACCCGAGATCGAGGGCTCCTCGAGCGGCGGCGATTTCGCGGTCTTCAACGTCCAGGCGCTAGTGGCGGCGGGCCTCAACCCCTACGACGCCGAAGAACTCCAGGACGCCTGGGAGGGCTTTTCCCTCGATCATCTCTATCTCGTCGATCGGGCGACCCGCGAAAACTGGCGCCACAAGCCGCGCTTTCAGCGTGCGGTCGCCAGGCTCGAACACGCGCTGCTCGAAGAGGTGGGCGAAGAGGGGTGGGATCAACTCCTCTACGCCAGCGGGCAGCCCAACCGCGTGCAGGTACGCGAGGTGCTGGAGGACTCGACCGCGGACGCCGCGGGGATGCTCCCGGGAGACGTGATTTTGCGTTACGGCGAGCGTGCAGTCTTCAAGATCGAATGGCTGCAGGCGGCCACCGCCCACGGCGTCCGCGGAACCCCAGTGTCCGTCGAGGTGATGCGCGACGGCGAGGTTCTCTATCTGGAAGTCGAGCGCGGCCCCCTCGGCACCTTGATTCGCAATGTCCAGCGCATGCCGGTGATCCGCTAGCCGCGAGGCTGCCGGCACACCGCCAGCAGGTCGACGCAGCTGGCATCGTAGGGGGCCACCGGGAAGTCGCTCCAGTCGACTTCCGGCAGGCCCTCGTCGCGCTGGATCCCGCGGCGCACCACCAACGCGAACTGGGCGAAGAGCCACTCGACGACTTTCTCGGGTATCCGGTGGCGCAGGCGCAGCGGGTCAAGACGCGTGATGCGGCGAATGCGCGCGAGACGTGCCTCGTGGTAGCGGGCCGCGGCTTCGCTCATGCCGACACCGAGCATCTCGACGTCTGCGAAGTGCGCGCCGAGCGTCTTGGCGAGCTCAAGGCCCTCGTACTCGTGGACGTGGTAGGGATTCTCGCGATCCGAGGTGAGCAGGTTTGGTGTGGTGACCACGGCGAGACCGTCCGGCCGCAGCAGCCGCGACATGGCCTCGAGGTAGAGGGTCGGGTCCTCGAGGTGCTCGATCACCTGGAAACTCACGATCAGGTCGAAGGAATCGGAGGCCAGGGGCATGGCGTTGAGGTCGCCGCGCACGAAGTGGTTGTCTTCGACGCGGGCCCCGGCATCGGGGTGCACCCGGTCGAGGCCGACCAGCAGCGAAGGCGGCCCGGCGAGTGCGGCCGTGCCGTAGCCCGAGCCGCTTCCGAGGTCGAGCACACGCACGCCCGGTGCGCGTTCGATCGCGAAGCGGTAGGCCGCGTGGTGGCGGGCGAGATCGACGCCGAAGAGGGGGTTTCCCTCGTGGAGTCGCTCTCCGGTGAAGGTGAGATCGGTCATGCTTCGACTTCCTTGGCGGCCTCCATCGCCTCGCGGGTCAGTTCACGGGCGAAGAGTAGGCCGACCCCGGCACGCAGTCCGATCATGCCGAGCGAGAGCGCGAGGCTCGAGGCCAGCAGTGTTTCGGGGTCGGACCAATGGCGAAAAATATACAGCCACGCGGCCTGTCCGGTACCCAGGCCGGAAACGGCAATGGGCAGTGCTGCGACCAGCGCTACCGCGGTGAAGCCGACGATCATGTCGCCGACCGGAACCTCGATCCCGAAGGCGTAGAGTGACATCGCGGCCATGCTCATGAAGCTGGCAACGAAGAGCAGGCGCAGGCCGGCCAACTCTGCAAGCTTCGGGATCGACGTCGTGCGGGCAGCGCGAAACAGGGGATAGTTGCGGATGCGTTCGATGAATCCGCCGAGGTGGATCGGTGCCCGCAAGAGCAGCAGGCCACCGACGAGCCCGGCGACGCCGATGAGCACGATCCCCAACTGCAGCGCCGGTTCGCGACGGGTCAGCGTGGCGGCACCGATGGCGGCCAGGAAGAGCAGCACGATCAGGTCGAGCGCCGCGATGAACGCCACCACGCCGGTCGCATCCGAGAGGCGGACCTGGGTTCGGCGCTTCAGCAGCACCGCCAGCACGCCCGCGCCAACGGCGTAGTGCACGATGGCAAAGAGGTAGGTGGCCGCCTTGATGCGCGCGCAGGTCCAGGCCCCGAGCGATTGGCCGGAGGTCTCTATTGCGCGCACCAGCGACTGGGCCTCGGCCCAGAGACTCACGACGCCGTAGACAGCGAGTGCCGGCAGCAGGATGGCGAGCACCCGGGCATCGACCTTCTCGACCACGCCGCTGAAATCCGTGCGCGCGAAGAGCCACGCGAGCAGCGCCCCGCTCACCGCGAAGGGCACGATCCAGCGGAGCCAGCGCCTTACTCGGTGGAGGGCAGCGTGGGGTTGGGGATCCGAATCCACTCGATTCCTCGACCCGACCAGTTCCAGTAGACCGGCCCGTAGGTAAAAACGACTACGACGGCCACTGCGAGCAGCGCCAGTCCGAGCCACACCCCCTTCGCCCGCAGCCCCCCGCCGCGGGTCCAGTCGTAGAGTACCTCGCTGGCGTAGAAGGAGAAGGGGGCCAGCATCCCCAGCAAATAGCTCCCCTTGACCGCCGCGAACCAGGGGTTTTGCGCGGTGAAGGCCACGAATCCGACCAGGGTGAGCCCTGAAAGCAGGAGCAGCGGCGTGTCCGGGCCCACCGGGTTTCGCAGGGCACGGCGGAGACCGCGGGCCATCCCCACGAAGAAGGCCGCGGTCGGCAGCAGCGCCAGCAGCAGGATGAAAGTCCCCGCCAGGGTGACGCTCTGGCTCTCCCGGGCCAGGAAGTGGCGATGCCCATCGAACCAGAGCGTGGCGTAGGCACTGCCCCAGACCGAGTGCAGCAGATCTTCGTCCACCAGTTGAGGGTCGAGAAAGGTCGACGCCGGGATCACGAGATAATCGGCGACGCCGCGCTCGCCCGGTGGCATCGAGAACATCACTTCGTGGACGTAGAGGTTCTGGGGATAGAGATAACCCCACTCGATCCAGTTGCGCGCGTAGAACCAGCCGCCCACGAGCAGTGCGCTCCCCACCAAAAGCGCGGTGAAGCGAAGCGCAGCGACCTTCTGTCCGCGCTTCCAGCCGGCGAGCGCAAAGGCGCCTGCGGCCGCCGCGATCACCAGCAGACCCGAAAGTTTCGTGAGCAGCGCGAGGCCCGCGATGCCGCCCAGCGCCAGGGCGCGGGCCCATGCCTGGCCTCCGCGGGTCGGCTCTTCGCGCAGCAGTTCGAGCGCGCACCCCACCACCACCAACGTCACCAGGAAGGACGCCCAGACTTCCTCGTTCAGCATCGCACTCATGTAGAGGTGAACGGGAAGCAGCAGCACGAGGCCTGCAGCGAGCGCGCTGCGGACGCGGCTTGCCGGCGCGACCCGGTGTACCAGCCAGGCGCACAGCCCCGCGGCCAGCAGCCCGAGTGCGCTCCCGACGATCCGGATCGCGATGGCGGCCGTGCTGGCTTCGTGGCTTCCCCCGAGCCGCGCGATCACCGCCGAGGCGTAGTAGAAGAAGGGCGGATGCGCCGTCGACCAATCGCTGTCCGGTGCGGGCATCTTCCACGAGTGCATCAGCCCGTGGATGTAGCGCCAATTTTCCGGGGCATCGAAGCCCAGGTTGACCGGGTAGGCGAAGGCGTTGTTCAGCCTAATTGCGGTGCCGAGCACGAAGAGCGCGACGAGGCCAAACGCAAGGAAGCCCGCGTTCGAGCGAGACACTCGGGGTGGCGCCTCTAGAGCCGACCGAGAAGATCGGCGATGCGAAGCCACCAGACAACCCAGAGGGCCTCGAGCCCGATGCGTACGTTGAGCTTGGAAGTGCCGCGCGTCCGATCGAGGAAGAAGAAGGGCAACTCCTTCGTGCGGGCGCCTATCTTCTGGAAGCGGTAGTTCATCTCGATCTGGAAGGCGTAGCCGTCGGCCTTGCTGCGCTCGAAGCCGCAGCGTTCGAGGAGATCTCTGCGGATGCAGCGAAAGCCGCCGGTCGAGTCGCTGATCTCGAGGCCGGTCACCTGGCGCGCGTACCAATTGCCGAAGTAGCTGATCAGGATGCGTTCGATCGGCCAATTGACCACGGTGATCCCGTTGACGTAGCGCGAGCCCGACACCAGGTCGTAGTCCTCGATCTCGCGCAGCATCTCGACCAGGGTGGCCGGCGGGTGGGAGAAATCGCAATCCATCTGGATCACGATGTCCGCCTCGAGATCGAGGGCGCGGGAGAGCCCCGCGCGGTAGGCAGCCCCGAGGCCCTTCTTCGTCTTGCGGTGCAGCACGTGGACCCGCGGGTCCTTCGCGGCGAGTTCGTCGGCGAGGTCGCCCGTGCCATCGGGCGAATTGTCGTCGACCACGAGAACCTCGAGACGAGCGTCCTGGGCCAGAACCTCGGGAACGAGGAGCGGGAGATTCTCGATCTCGTTGTACGTCGGGATGATGACGACGGCGCGCTGCAAGGTGGTCCCCTCGGAAGAGCGATCTTACACCACCTGAAGGGCTTCGGTTAGAATCCGGGTGGGTGGGTGAACTCGAAGTGCATTGCGTCCCCGGCGGCCAGTGGTTGTGTGGAGCCGAACGGCCCGAACGATCCGGAAGAACCGACCGGGTCGTCGGCGTGGGGCCGTGCGGGGTGCGTCGCATCGGGCGTAACGAAACGTGACCAGATCTTCGGTCGAAACGGCCATGACCGTTCTCGGGAGCGGCTTTCTTGCGGCTGCGCTGCTCGCCGCCTACGCCTTTTCGCAGCACCGCTTCTTCACGGTCGACGAGTTCCAGTACATCCACGCTACCTGGCTGGTGTCCGAGGGCGAGGTGCCCTACCGCGACTTCTACGAGCACCACTTTCCGCTCTCCTATGTCCTCCACGCGCCGCTTCTCTGGTCGGACGGGAGTTTTCCCGAGCGCGCCCTGGGGCTGCGACTCGCCGTGTTCCTGTGGTGGGTCGGCTGCGTGGGGGTGGCATCTGCGTGGGCTGCGAGGCTCTCGGGCGATGCGAAGGTGGGCCTCCTGGCCGGCGCGCTGGGGCTCTTGCTGGGCTTCTCGGCGATGTCGGCGATCGATTTCCGCGCCGATAATTTCGGGGCCTTCCTGCTGCTTGCGGGGTGTGCCTGGCTCGAGATGAACCGGGGCGCAGCGCGGCGAGGCCGGGCGATTCTCGGGGGGATCGTCCTCGCACTGGCGATCGCCATGACCCAGAAAATGCTCTTCGTGGTGGGCGCTACGGTGGTCGGCTGGTGGGCGTGGGATGCCCTGCGCGCGCGCGAGGGGCGAGCGCCCTTCCTGCCCCGCCCGGGAGCCTGCCTCGCCGGCGGCCTCGCCGTGGGCGCGTTGGCGTTGGCGCTTGCAGCCGCTTTCGGCGTACTCGCGAGTGGCTTCGAGATCACGATCCTCCAGGCGATCGAGCACGAAGCGCTCTACCCAGCGGTTTCGGGGTGGCTCTACTGGAAGCCCTTTCTCGCCGCGGCTCCCATTTCGTCGGCGCTGCTCGTGCTCTTCGCCGGACTCTATTTCGTTCTCGCAAGAGACGGTTTCTGGGGCGTTCCGCTCGCCGTCTCGCTGCTGGGCGGCGTGCTGGTACAGGCGCAATATCCCTACAACTACGTGTTCCCGTGCCTGGTGGTGGCGTTGCTGGCGGCTCGAGGTTTCGGCCTCAGCCTCGCCTGGCTCGACCGGCGCTTCGAGCGGGTGCCCGCCTGGACCCCGCTTCTCTACCTGCTCGCCTTCGGGTTGGCGGCCGACCAGGGGCGCTTCCTGTTGGGCACCACGAGCAACGCGCACCAACTCGAGATCCTTTCGAAGATCGAGCGCACCACGGGTCCCGACGACGTGGTGATCGACAATTCGGGGGGCGCACTCTTTCGCCCTCACGCGAGCTACTACTATCATCACGGCGATGCCCACCGGCTGATGTTCGAGGACTATTTCCGGGACGAACTCGTCGGCGACTACCGCGAGAGCGAAGCGCTTCTGTGGATCATGGACTACCGGCTTCGCGAACTTCCCAAGCCCGTGCACGACTACTTCCAGCGGCATTACGTGCGCGTGGACGGAAGCCTCTTCGGGCTGGGCTTTCACCTGCGTCGCGGCGGAAAATCGGAGCGCACCACAACCATCGAGGTCGTGCGCGAAGGCGACTATTACGTCTTTCCGGCCCCGGTAAAACTTTCTTCGGGGTTGCGGCGCGAACCTCGTGAAACGGATCTTCGCCTCGACGGTGCCCCCCTTCGGGCATCGAGGGTTCACCTCGACGCCGGTGAACACGAAGTGGTCGTCGCGGCGGGAGCGCCCGGATACACCGTGACACTGATTCCCCCGGATGCCTTCATCCTCGGCGAAGAGGAGCGATTCGCGCGAGAACTCGACGGCGCACGGGCCTACCAGCTGCTTTTCGAGTACGAGAAACCCTGATCCGACGAAGTCGGGACCGGCTTAGTCGGCGGGCTGCGATTCGCGTTCGAAGAGTTCCACCTCGACGTTCCGTGCCGCGAAGTGCGAACGCCTCTGGTAGCCCCAAGCGGCGACGAGTTCGCGGCTTCGCGAGTCCGGGCCCGCATAGGCCCGCACCAGCCACAGGCGCTCGGCAGCAGGCAGCGTGTCGCCTTGCAGGGATACGATCACGGGGTCTTCCAGAGCGGCGTAGTGCCCGAAGGCGAAGCGGATGAAGGGGGCGTCGAAGGCCAGGACATCGCGGTCGGGGTGGTAACCCGCTTCGACGAAGGCCGCGGCCGCCCGCCATTGATCCTTGTGGGGCTCGCGGTAGTAGCCCGGCAATTGTCCCAGCGAAGGGGCGAGCAGCGCGGCCAGCAGCACGGCGCGCAGCTTTGAAGACGCGATGCGCGAAAGCCAGATTGCCGCCAGCAACCACAGCGCGGCGGCGGACACCGTGGTGTTCCGGTAGCTGAAGACCTCGACCCCGAAGCCCGATAGAAGCAGGGCGCAGGCGATCGGCACGGTCAGCCAGAGCCCCAGCAGCCAGGTGACCTCGACTGCCGGCAAGGCTGCATCGGCTCGGTCGGGTGCTCCCAGGCGGGCGCCTATCGAGGTCCGCGAGACGATGGCGAGCGTCCCCAGCACTGCGGCGAACGCCACGGCGATCCCGAAGCTCGCGGGCGCGAGGCTCTCGGACCAGGGCCCCCACCACGAGAGAAACGAGAGCGGAGCCCAGAGCCAGGCCAGCGCGTGCGGCGGCTCGATCCAGAAGCCGGTTCGCACCGATGCGAACTGCGAGAGAAAGGTTCCCAGCCACGGTGCGAAGGCCAGCAGGGCCACTGCGACAGCGCCACACCAGCCGAGCAGAAAGCGCCGCGGCACATCCTTCGAGGACTGCGCCACGAAGACGTAGAGCGCCTGTGCAAAGACGAATAGGAAACTGAAGTAGTGGGTGTAGAGGAGTGCTGCGGTGCAGGCCGCGTAGAGCAGCGCATCGCGCGCCAGGCCACGCAGTCGCCAGCGCACCAGGAGATGCGTCGAGAGCACCGAGAAGAACATCAGCCAGGCGTAGCTGCGGGCTTCCTGGGCGTAGTCGATTGCGAGCAGGGAGGTGGCCGAGAGCAGGGCGGCGATCCAGCCGGCACGCATGTCGCGAAGCGTCGTCCCCAGTCGAAAGAGGAGCGCCACCGTAGCGACGCTCGGCACCACCGAAAGCATTCGAAGCGCGGCCTCCGATTCGCCAAAGAGCCGTCCCCAGAAGTGGAGCAACGCAAAGTAGAGCGGCGGGTGGACGTCGATTTTCGAACGTGAGACCAGCGCCTCGAGCCCGTCGCGGCTGACTGCAAGCGACGCGAGTTCGTCGATCCAGAAATCCTGCCGCCCGATTTCATGCACGCGGAGCAGTGTCGCCACGCCGAGCAGTGCCACCAGCGCGAGCGCGGTCCTGCCGGGCCGGAGCGTCTCGGGGCGTGGGGCTTCGGGCATTTAGGCCCCGGTGTCGGGACTCGTAGGTCGCCCGCGCCAGCGCCTCGCCAGGAGGTCGAGGGCGAAGAACGCAAGTAGGAAGAGATAGGGCTCGGTCGAGAAGCGGATGCGGTTGGCTTCGCTGCCATCGACGAGCAGCGCCACCGCGAAGACCCAGGCGACGCAAAAGAATAGGAAGAGGGCGGTGCGGCTTCGGGCGGGGTCGGTCTTCCAACTGCGTCCGATGGCGAACGCTGCCCCCACCATCACCAACGGGAATACGAAGCTGAAACCCGAGAGGGCCCACGATTGGCGCAGGGGGAAGCGATAGGCCCGGTGGGCGACGTCGTCTCGGCTGCGGGGGTCCTGGAAGACGACGGCTTCGTAGACAGCCATCCAGGGTTGCAGATAGTCCGGGAAGCGGGCGCCGCTGATTCCGAAAGTTCCGGTGTACGGGTTGCGCCCGGAGAAGCGGGTGAAGTTCCAGTAGTTGAGCGTGGCCTTTCGTGCGAGCGCGGCCGGGTTCTTCAAGATGGCTTCGCGCGCGAGATCGCCCTGGTTCTTCGAGTGCTGGATGATCGAGTAGTGGTTCCAGTTGACGGCGGCGTGGGACTTCCAGCGCTTCGTGAGCGCCGGAATCTCGGAGAATTTATCGGGAACACTCCAGTTGCGCAGCGGCAGTTTTTGGATGTCCACCGGCAACTCGAGCGCCAGGTTGTAGCCCGCCCAGGAACTGGCGTGATAGGACCCGAAGATCAGCCCATTCTTCAGCGGCCAGGCGAGCAGCAGGGCGATCCCACCGAGCATCCACGCCAGGCGCGCTCCGCGAAACACGGCGGCACCAGCCTTCGTGGAGGAGCGGCAGACCAGCGGAAGGCCCACGAGAATCGCGATGCCGAAGGCGAAATGAAAAAGCGAATGGGTGGCCGTGAGCAGCACGACCCCCACGCAGACCCACGCGTAGGCAGCGGTGTTGGGGCGCCGGGCGAAGGAGTAGACCGCGATCGGAAGCAGAGAGAAGATGACGAGTTCGTGGAAGCTGTAAAAGTAGTGGTAGAGCGTCGTGTAGAGAACCGGGTGGATCACGAAGAGGACGATGGCAAGGCGCCGCAGCGAAACCCTCGTGACCAGGAGTTGGCTCACCTTGGCGAAGCCGTAGACCGCGGCGGCGCCCGCGACACCGTGCAGCCAGAGCAACGGCACTGTTTCGGGCAGGCCGAGCGCGCGAGCCGTCTTCAGCGTGAGGCCCAGCACGAGGTTCAAGAGGGGAGGCTGGGAGTGGAGATACCAGATCGACTCGCCGAGCCGTGCAATCAGCTCGGCGCGTTCGAGGACCTGGTAGTAGCCCCACGGGATCTGCATCGTGAAGCCCGTGTAGGCGGTCACTACGAGGAGGAGCGAGTAGAGTCCCAGCGCCCCGAAGATTTCCCACTCCGGCGCGGCTCCCACCGCGGACCGAGTCGGATGCGACCCCCCCTGCGAACCTTGGCGTTGCATGATCGCAGCGCAGCTTAGCGCGAGTCGCGCTACTCAGAGAGCGGGGGCGTCCCTCCCGGCGCAGCACGGCGAAACACCAGGTAGACCACGCTGTCTTCCCCCGGTACGAGTTCGAAGCCCGGCTGCGCGAGCGCCTCGTGCACGGCCTTTGTGCCGCCACGCGCATCCCAGGTCAGCACGAGATCGTAGGGATCGCGTGAACCGGTGCGATCGACCACGGGCTTGTAGGAGATCAGGGTCAGGAAGTGTGCCAGGTCGCGTCCGGTTACGCGGCGGCCTTCGAAGCGACCGTCGAGGTTCCGGATCTGCCGGTGCGGGGAAGTGCTCGGCGGGAGTTCGTCGGCCCCCTCGATGCGTTCGAGGAAGAAGACGGGAACCACGCGCGTTTCGCGAACGGTCTCGAGGTTGTAATCGGCTTCGAGGCGCTGGCGCAGCGCGTTCTTTGCGTGCACCACGGACGGGCGCGCGGGCTCGATCACGACGTCGAAACGCTGGCTGAGATCGATCGGCACCGCAAAGTCCATCTTCTTCGTCGAAACGTCGTAGGCGTAGCGGAACAGCGACTTCAGGTCGGTCGACTGCAGCACGGTGCGGCCAGACTTTGGATCCAATTCGAAGCGGGGGCCTCCGCTCGCGGCGGGAGAAATGACAACACGGTCGCCGCCGTTGGGAGCGGGTTCCGGTAACGGCGGTCGCGGGGCGATTTCGGCAGAGACGGGCGTCGGTGCTGCGGCCCCGGGCGCATCCTTCGCGTCGTCCGGGCCCGCGTCGCAGGCCGCGACCGTTGCCAGGATCACCGCCAATAAAATCTTCGTTTTCGCGTTCACGCTAGTCATTCGCGACCTCGGCGGGGTTGGTCTCCGCAGCCTTTCGATTCATCTCCCGCAGCCTTTCCGAAAGTGATTGGCAGATCGCGATGGCGATCGCCGGAAGTTCATCCATCAGGTTCAGGAGGTCGTTGCGGTCGAGGCGCAGCACGAGGACCTCGCCTTCGGCCGTCACCGTGGCGGAGCGCGTGATGCCGTCGAAGAGGGCCATCTCGCCGAAGAAGTCGCGCGTTCCCATTTCGGCGAGTCGTGTCGATCCAGAGCGGAGGCCGACGCGGCCTTCGACGATCAGGTACATGCAATTGCCGATCTCCCCCTCGCGACAGATGTCCGCAGCGTCCACAAAGCGTTCCTCGTGCATCGCGCTCGCGAGATCCATCAAGTGCCGCGTCGTCAGGCGCTCGAAGAGGGGAACGCTCTTCAAGAGGAGTACGATGTCGACGGGGCTCAGCATGTTTCCAAAGGTCTCCGCGTAGGCCCGGCGCGCGCGATCCCCGTCCGGATCGACATTCGCGGGCCAGGTGGCCACGGCGAGGTTTCGGGTGAGCTCGTCGGGATCGTCGAGTAGCGAGAGCCTAGCTTGCTCGAGGCCGGGAACGCGAAGCCTCGCGACGCCCGCGAGCTTGCGCATTCGCCCTTCGAGGCTGATGTCGTCGAGCAACGGGAGGATGGCCTCTCGCTCGGCCGGACTCAGGAGCGATTCGAGGGCCTCGACGACGATCGAGCGCTCGCGCTGGCCGGTCCCTCGCCGGAGAGACGGCTCGAGGTCGGCGATCCGGGAGTCGTTCTCGAGAACCGAGAGGAAGAGCAGCGCCGCCCGGATCCCCTCGTCGAGGCGCTCTCCGAGGCGCTCGACCACCAAGCGGTCGGTCGAGTCCTGGGCCAACACGTAGAGCCGTGCGACACCATCCTGCAGGGACTCGATCTGGCGCTGGAAGAGTTTCTCGACCTGCTGGCGATCTACCTCGAGTTGCTTGAGAACCGAGAGGATCGCACCCCGGGCGCTGCGACGGCCGAAGGCGTGGCCCACGAGCAGGGCCTGGGCGACGTCGGGCCCGAGCGCCAGCAGCCCTTCTTCAGCCGCTTCCGAAACCCCGGGGGCCTTCGAGCCAAGGGCGTCGATCAGCACCTCGCAGCGGTCCTCCTGGCCGGAATGCCCTGCGTAGCGCAGCGCCGCTGCGCGCGTGCGCGGCTCGCGATCCGAGGCCAATACCAACACCGCCTCGGCAACGACTCCGGCGCGCGGTCCATGTCGTCGCGCGATTTCCGCGAGGGTCTCCGCGGTTTCGCTGCGAAGGGCCGCGTCGGCCAGCAGGCATGCGAGTGCGTGCAGCCGCCCATCGAAGGCGTCGTCGGCCTGCCCTTCGAGCAACCGGCCGAGTTCGCGCCGTGCGGCCCGCCGGGCCAGGGCATCCTCTCCCTCTACGGCGGCCTGCAGGCGCCGGTCGAGACGCGCCAGGGATTCGCGGTCGCCGTCGGCCCTCTGAAGCGCGGCGTGGGCGACGATCTGGACCCCGGGGTCGAGTTCTTCGAGGCCGGCCCGAAGCCGCTCTTCGACTTCGCTCGGAAGGTTTTCGGGGGGACACAGGCGACTCGCCGACCACAGCAGGTCCGCCCGCTCGCCAGCGCGCAGCTCGGGGTGCTCGCCGATCCAGGTGGCGACCTGGCGCGCCAGTCGGCGGTCGTGGACTTCCGACGAGCGGCCGAGCGTCGTCACGAGTTCGCGCAGCAGAAGGCCACGGCGATCGGCCCCGGCCTTCGACGCCGCTTCAAAGAGGAGCGGAGCGGCCAACGCGGGATCGGCGTCGGCGATCAGGCCGAGTGCAGCGGTGCAGCGCCCAGCGTCTTCGGCGAGCAGGTCGGGCGCGAAGCCGCGCAAGGTGGCGCGGTCGAGAAAATCGCTGGGGTCCGCCGCGTCATGGCCGGCCAGGCCCTTGCCCTTGGCCGCGCCGAGCAGGAGCTGCGGGTAGGCCCGCCAGATCAGGACCGCCACGCCTCCCCAGGCCAGTGAGATCGGCAGGGCGAGACTCGAAACAGCGGCGAGGCTCCCGACTTCGAGTGCCAGCAGCACGCAGACGTTTCCGAGGACACCGCCGAAGCGGTCGAGTGGGCCGTCGAGGAAGGCGGTGGCGCGCGCACGCAGGCTTTCGGGGAGCAGGTTGAAGAGAACCTTCAGCGCGGGCTGGTGCAGCGCCTGGTTCGAGAGGCGCGTTGCGACCATGGCACCCACACCAATGGTGAGGCTCATGCTGAAGGCGAGGCCCACGAAACCGCCGATGTAGAGCAGCGGCGTGATGGTCGAAGAGAGCGGAACGCCGATGCGTCGGTAGACGAGCGACGCAATTTTCAACTGCACCAAAAGGATCGCGACGTTCAGCCAGCCGCGGATCTGCGAGTAGAGTTCGAGAAGCTGCTCTTCCCCGCCGCTCCCCTGGGTCGCTGCATTGGCCACGAACTGGAACTGGTAATAGATCATGGGGGCCACCAGCGATCCCAGCACGACCAGCAGCGCAAGCAGTCGGAAGAGTCGGTTCTCGCGCCACATCGCGAGCACCCCGAATACATCGGAATCGGCGGTTTCTTCGGCTGGCGCGCTCGCGCCGGATGCGGCGTGCAGCCCACGATCGAGACGGCTTTCGATCAAGCGTGCCAGCGGCAGCGAAGCCAATGCACCGAGGCCGAGGACAGCGGCGGTGATCGGCAGCACGGCGTCGAGTCCGAACTGGCTCCCGATACTGCCCGAAGCGAAGCTGCCGGCGATGCTGCCCAGGGTGAACCCCGCAATCAGCGGGGCGTAGAGTCGCTTCGCCTGGCGACCGTGGACGAGATCGCCGAGCGACACCCAGAAGACGATCAACGCCGTCGTCTTGAACTGTTTCGAGATCAGGAGCAGCCAGTCGGCGGCCTCCGGGATCACGTAGTGGAAGAATCCCCACAGACCGAGGAGGATCGCCGCCAACACCGCGAAGGTGGCGGGCAGCAGCCGGCTGCGATCGCGGCCGGAGACGAAGCGAGCGACCGCGACGCCGGTCACGACGAGCAGACCCGATGAGCCGAGGAAGGCCCACGGGAGATATTCGACTCCGACCCGCTTCAGGAAGAAGACTTCGGAGATATTCGCCAGCGAGACGTCGGTCCAACCGACCGCGAAGAGGCAGGCGGCGCCGCAGAAAACCAGCCACGCTTCGGAGCGCTCGATCCCCAACTGGCGCAGCAGCCAGGGGTTCGCGAACTCCGATCGATCAGCTGCCATGGACCCCGCTTCTCCGGCTATTTCTCGTCGAAGACCCAGGTACCCTGCCAGTCATCGGGCGCGCACCCTGCATGGGCACGGATCCGCTCGAGTAAGAACTCGGTGGGGCCGTCGGGCGCATCGGATGCGCCGAGTGCCGAGTGTAGCCGTTGGGCTTCGTTCGCTGCGCCTTCTGCGGCCTTCCAATCGCCCGCGCGGAAGGATCCTTCGGCCTGGGCATAGGCCTCGAGCCAGTCCGCATCGGCGTCCTCGTCTCCGCCGCGGCCGCGAATCTCGAGGATGCGGGTGGCTTGGTCCTTGCCCACGACCTGGATGGTGTCGAGGGGGCGCAGTCGGAAGTCTGCGGGCAGCGATGCAGCGAGTTCCTCGCTGGTGAGAATGCCCACCCGGTAGTACTTCGTCAGGCCCTCCAGGCGCGAGCACAGGTTGACGCCGTCGCCGGCCAGGGTGTAATCGAAGCGCAGATCGCTGCCGAGGTTCCCGACCACGACCTCGGCGCTGTGGACGCCGATCCCCACGCGGAGCTGGGGCACTCCGGCGATTTCCGAGCGGTTCTGCTTCAACCAGGCGACGCGCTCCTGCATGCCGACCGCCGCTTCGGCCGCCGCGACCCCATGATCCGCGACCGGGAGCGGCGCCCCCCAGAAGGCCATGACCGCGTCGCCGATGTACTTGTCGAGGGTGCCGCCGGTGTCGAAGACGACCTGGGTCATCTCGGTGAGGTAGACGTTGAGCAGCGTCGCGGTTTCCTGGGCGCCGAGGTTCTGGGACAGCGTCGTGAAGCCGCGCAGATCGCTGAACAGGATCGAGAGGACGCGCGTCTCGCCGCCGAGTTGGAAGCTCTCGGGCCGACGGGTCATTTCGTCGACCACGCCCGGGGGTACGTAGGTCGAGAAGGCGCGCCGGATCTGTCGGCGCGCGCGTTCGACCAGGACGCTCTGCGCCACGGCCACCACCAGGTAGGTCACCAGCACGGCGAGGCCGGGATAGGTGAGGTTCAGCCACAATCCGTAGCGCTCGAAGGCGTACACCACGCCCGCCAGCAGGAGGCCGCCCACCGCAGCCGTGAACAGAGCCCCGCGGAACGCGCTCCCCAGCAGCGGCACCGCGAAGCTCACGAGGAGGCCGAGCCCGAGCACCATGCCCGCCTCGACCAGCTCGAGATCCGCATCCTTCTTCAGCACCTCTCCGGTGAGAAGGTTGTCGATGATGTTGGCGTGGACCTCGACCCCGGGGAAGACGCGCCCGAAGGGCGTGTTCCGGATGTCGCCGATCCCCACCTCGGTGGCGCCGATCAGCACGATCCTTCCGGCGAGGGTTTCGGGGGGAAGGCTTCCGTCGAGGACGTCGACCGCCGAGTAGTGAGGAAACGTGAAGGCCGGTCCCCGAAAATTGATCAGCACCCGGCCGCCTTCGTCGGTGGGAAAGGCCGAGCCCGCGAGTACCACGTTCTGGATGCCGAAGGCATCGCCCACCACCATCGCGCGCCGTCCCACGGCGGTCTCGACCAATGCCAGCGCAAGCGACGGGTAGAGCGCGTCACCGCAGCGCAGCACCAGCGGCGCCTGGCGCAGTACGCCGTCGAGGTCGAACTGCGCGTTCAGAAAGCCCGAGGTCGCCGCCTTCTCGTGGAAGCGTGGCAGGCTCGTTTCGATCCCCGTGCAGCGCAGCACTGGGACCATGCCCTCGTCCGGCAGCCGCGTCACCCCAATGCGCGTGCGGCGGATCGGACGCTGCGCGTCGTCGAGTGCCTCGGCCGAAAGCCCCTCGCTGGTTGCGTCGGTGCGGAAGAAGTAACCAAGGGCGACGCGGTCCGATCCCGCCAGCGCCGCCTCGAGGGCGGCGTCGGTGTCGCCGGCCTGGATCGCCGCGCGGATCTCAGCGGCCAAGCCGCGATCGGGGTCACTGCCCGCTTCCAGCGCCTCGCCGGCGCGTGCCAGGATTGCCCCGCTGCGCAGCTCTTCGGGTTCCGAGAAGGTCACGTCGACGCCGATCGCCAAGGCCCCGGCGGCATCGATCGATTCGATCAGCCGGGCCAGTACGTCGCGCGGCCAGGGCCACCGCCCCAGGGCTTCGATGCTCTTCGCGTCAATTCCAACGATCGCGACGCGCGATTCGGGCACCTGCTCGCCGCGCAGTCGGAAGCGCCAGTCGAGGAGTTCCCACTCGAGCTGTTCGAGGACAAGCGGCCGCAGCGCGAAGAGGGCGGTCATCGCCACGGTCGTCAGCACGCCAGCGAGGATGACGCGCCAAGCCGTCTTCATTCGCAGCCTCTCCCGGGGGACACGCAGCGTCCCCGGGAAGCACGCTAGCAGCTAGCCGTGGCCCGGCGCGCTGCGTCTGGGCGCTCGTAGCCTGGGAGCCTGCGGGCGCGGGGGCTACGGATTGCTGGCCGGGGTCTCGACCAGTACCTCGCCACCGAAGACCGGG
>CAJXIC010000007.1 GCA_913054385.1 uncultured Pseudomonadota bacterium | reverse complement strand
CGCAGAGTGCGTAGGAGGCGATCAGGATCGAGCGCGGCTGCAGCAAGCCCTCGCGTGCGAGTTCGCCCAGTTGCTGATAGGCGAGGAACTCGTTCAGCACCGTCTTGACGCCCAGCAAGCCGCCCACCTTGACGACGTCGTCGAAAGGGATGCCGAGGAGCCAGGCGATGGGAGACAGCAAGATTCCGAGGACGCGCTGGAAGCTGAGGTCGGCAATGCCAACGGCGGTGCCGAACACTCCGAGGACGTCGTTGAGCAGCGCGATCAGCGAAACGAAGGCGATCAGCATCGCCCCGACGTAGGCGGCCAGGCGCAGACCGCTGATGGCTCCGCTGGCGGCGGCGTCGATGACGTTGACCGAGTCGGTCTCGATGGCGGCGTGCGCCTGCAGGCCGGTTTCGGGGGTTCCGGTCTCGGGCAGCATGACCTTCGCGATCAACATGCCCGCGGGCGCCGAGAGCAGGCTTGCGGTCACGAGATGACCCGCGAAGTTTTCGCCGCCCACCATTTCGACGTAGGCGAGCAGGACCGATCCGGCGACGGTCGACATCCCGACCGTCATCAGCGTGAAGAGTTCGGAGTGGGTCATGCGCGCGAGGTAGGGACGGATCACGAGGCACGATTCGACCATCCCGACGAAGACGTTCGCGACCCCCGCCAGGCTTTCTGCGCCCGAGAGCCGCATGGTTCGCGAGAGCAGGCCGGCCACCACGCCGACTACGCGCTGAACGATGCCGAGGTGATAGAGCACCGCCATGAAGCTCCCCATGAAAACGATCAGGGGCAGCACGTCGACGAGGAACGAGAAGGGGACATCGGCCAGACCCCCGAAGACAAAGTCGACACCCGCGCGCGTGTAGGAGAGAAAGCGCGTGACCAGCGTGTTCACGCCGACGAAGAAGAGTCGCCCCACCTCGGTCTTCAGCAGCAATATCGCCAGCAGCAGCTGGATTCCGATACCCCAGCTGACGGTTCGCCAGGGGAAGAGGCTGCGGTCTTTCGAGAACACCCAGGCGATTGCAATCATCGAGAAGAATCCGAGGACCGAGATCGCGCGGAGTCCGGGGTCGCTCACGGGCGCGCTCCGCGGAGGCCGCGGGCCAGTTCGCGCGCGCGCAGTCGCGGCGCCGGGTCGTTTGCTACCGCCGAGATCACGGCGATACCGCGGGCGCCGGTCTCGCGTATCGCCCGCGTCCGCGAGGCGTCGATTCCGCCGATGGCCACCACCGGAATCGGGGCCACGTCCACGACGATCTGACGGAGGGCCTCGAGCCCGCGGGCTGCAAAGGGCGTGTCCTTCGATTGGGTCCCAAAGAGCGGACCAAATGCGATGTAGGCAGCGCCTTCAGCGGCCGCCCGGAGGGCCTGCTTGCGGTCGTGGGTCGAACGGCCGATCGCCAGCCGCAGGCGGACCGCCTGCGGAATGGCTTCGGGTGGGAGATCGTCCTGGCCCAGGTGGACCGCATCGGCTTCGCAGGCCAGCGCCAGGTCGAAGCGATCATTCACGACGAGGCGAGTCCCGTCTTCGCGCGTGATGCGCCGAAGCTCCCGGGCGAAGTCGAGCGCTTCTTGATCGGTCGACTGCTTCGCTCTCAGCTGAAAAACGGCTGCACCGGCACCGCGCAAGCTCTCCGCCTGGGCCACCGGGTCGCGGCCCCAGCGCGGATCGTCGTCGAGAAGAACATGCAGACCGTCATAGCCGGTGGAAGCGATTTGCGAAATTTCCAACGGCGGTTTCATGGAGTCGGTCGCTTCGGAACTTCGATCTTCAACTCGACGATCTTCTTCCGAAGCGTATTCCGGTTGATGCCGAGAAGCGCGGCCGCGCGCAACTGGTTCCCATCGGTGCGCTCGAGCACCGCTTTGAGCAACGGGGGTTCGATCTGCTCGAGAATGGCGTGGTAGACGTCGCTGGCGTCGTCCGAATCGAGGCACTCGAGGACTTCCTGGCGAATCAGGGCCGCGAGGTCGCCGCGTTCGTCTGCGCCTGCGGGCGGGTGCGCGATGAAGGAGAAATCTTCGGGCGTGAGCATGCTCCCAGACGAGAGCACCACGGCCCGCTTGACGGCGTTCTCCAGCTCGCGGACGTTTCCCGGCCATTTGTAGTCGAGCAGCAGTTGCCGTGTCGCCCCGGCGATGGCTCGATGCTCACCGGCCAGCTCATGCCCGTAACGGTCCGCGAAATGCTCGGCGAGGGCTTCGATGTCGTCGAGGCGTTCGCGAAGCGGCGGCAGGTGGATGGGGACCACGCGCAAGCGGTAGAGCAGGTCTTCGCGGAAGTGTCCCGAGAGGACGGCTTCGTCGAGGTCGCGGTGGGTGGCGGCGATGATCCGCACGTCGACCTTTCGCGGGGCGCGGCCGCCCACGCTCGTGATCTCTCCGCTCTGGAGGACACGCAGAAGCTTCGCCTGCAGGGCGTGGGGCATGTCTCCAATTTCGTCGAGGAAGAGGGTCCCGCCGGAGGCTTCGCGAAAGCGGCCGGGGCGTGACTCATGGGCCCCCGTGAAGGCGCCGCGCTCGTGTCCGAAGAGTTCGCTCTCGAGAAGCTCGCTGGGAATCGCCGCGGCGTTGACCGCAATGAAGGCTTCGGTCGCACGCGGGCTCGAACGATGGATCGCGCGCGCGACGAGTTCCTTCCCGGTGCCGCTGTCCCCGGTGATCAGGACCGAGATGTTGCTGGCCGCCACCTTGCCGACGATTTTGAAGACATCGAGCAGTGCCTGGCTGCGTCCCACCATCCGGTCCTCGTCGACCTTCGATGAGTAGCGGTCGACTTCGCGCCGCAGTTCGCGGACTTCTCGCTCGAGGTCGCGTGTCCGCAGTGCCTTCGCGGTGAGGGCCGTTGCCTCGTCGATCGAAAATGGCTTTGCCAGGTAGTCGAGGGCGCCCTGCTTCATCGCCTCGATGGCACTGTCCATGGTGCCCTGGGCGGTCATGATGACGGCCGCCGTCTCGCTCCCCTTTGCCTTCATTGCCTGCAGCACTTCGAGTCCCGTGTGCTCGGGCATGCGAATGTCGAGAAAGGCCAGATCGAAGTCCGCTTCGGCCAGTCGTTCGAGGGCTTCGGCCCCGTCGCGCGCCTCTTCGACACGATGACCAGCGGATTCGAGGGCCTGTCGCAGGACGAAGCGGATCGAGTCCTCGTCGTCTGCAACGAGGACGAGGGCGGAACTTCTGGGGGCAGTCATGATCGTTTGCTTTCCAGCGAGGGCAGGGGTGTGGGAGCGTCGGGTACTTCTTGCGAAGCGCCTTTTACGATGCCGGGTTCGAGTCTTCGCAGGGGCAGGGTCGCGGTCACGGTGGTTCCAGACCCCGGTTCGCTCTCGATTTCGAGGCTTCCCGCGTGGCGCATCAGCCAATGTCTTGCGACGGCCAGGCCGAGGCCATGGCCCTTTGCTCGTGTCGTAAAGAGGGGCGTTGCGATCTGTGCGAGAGTGGCGGCGTCGATGCCCGGGCCCGTATCGGCGAAGAGGATGTCGATGGCGGGGATCGGTCTGCCGTCCGCGTCGAGAGCACGTCGACCCAGATGCATTTTGGTGATGACCCGCAGCCGGGACCCGGGACCTTCCATCGCCTGAAGCGCGTTTCGTCCGAGGTTCAGAAACACCTGTTTCAGTCGGTCCGGATCGCCCCGGAATTCCGGGAGCGACGGGTCGTAAAGGCGTTCGATCTCGACGGATTTCGCCAGGGGGTCCACCGAGAGCAGGTCGAGAACGCTGTCGAGCACCCAGTGGATGTTCAGCTTTTCCAGCGCGATCTGGTCCTCGCGGGCGAAGACCATCAACTCGTCCACCAGCGCTCGGATTCGGTCGACTTCGCCGACGATCAGCGACGCGGCATCGCGCGAGCGTTCCTCGCTCGACCATTGGCCCAGGAGTTCGGCCGCGCCGCGGATTCCGCCGAGCGGATTTTTGACCTCGTGGGCGATCCCGGCCGCGATGTGTCCAAAGGCTTGGAGGCGATCGCGTTGGGCCGCGAGATGCTGGAGTTCACTTGAAACGGTCTGGTCACGCAGCGTGATCACCGCGCCCTCGGGCCCCCCGGCGAGGGGTGAAACCGCGATGTCCAGCGTCGAGCGGCGCCCACTGCGCGACTGGATCCCGATCTCGCGGGCGATCATGGCGGTGCCGTCCCGGAGAGCGGCCGCCACCTGGGTCGCCATCGGCTCGAATGCCTCCAGTGCCTCGGCGAGGGGCATCCCGGCGAGGGTCTCGGCCGAGCGCTCGAGGATCCTGCAGGCCTCGCCGTTGCTGTCGACGACATGGCCCCCGGCGTCGATCACGATCACGCCGTCGGGTAGTGCCTCGAGAACATCTTTGAGGTCGATCGGCAAAGGGAAACTCCAGCGGATTTGCCTAAATTTTGTGCAGGCTAGCGTTCTAGGATCTCGGCGCAACAGCGAGAACCCTCTGTTAAAACAACGACTTGAGATCGTTCCCGGGAGCCACCGGGGCTTCCGCGGCGGCGAGCCGGTGGCTAGTCTTCGGCCATGCGCGAATCGCTGCCCTTGGCCGAGGCCCGTCGCCATGTGCTCGGCCGTACCCCGGCCCTCGCGGCCGAGACCGTGGCCGCGCGGGAAGCCCTTGGGCGAGTGCTCGCCGAGTCCATCGACTCGGACCGTACGCTGCCGCCGGTCGATGTCTCGGCGATGGACGGGTACGCGGTTCGGCGGGAGGATTGCGCGGGAGCTTCGATCGACCGCCCGGTGATCCTCGAGCTGGCGGGCGAGATTGCCGCCGGCGGGCAACCTCCCGCGACGTCGCTGTCACCGGGCGCGGCGACGCGCATCTTCACCGGCGCTCCGGTGCCTCCCGGCGCCGACGCGGTGGTGCGCCAGGAAGACACGCGTGCAGATGGCGGGCGCGTCGAAATTCACGTGGCGCCCGAAATGCGCGAGCACGTGCGCGACGCGGGAGAGGACATCCGCGCCGGCGACCGCGTGCTCGAAGCCGGCTGCGTCGTGGGTCCGCCGGAACTTGGACTGCTGGCGTCGCTCGGCCGCAGCGTCGTTGCGGTGCACCGCCGGCCCCGGGTGGCGATTCTCTCCGGCGGCGACGAACTGGTAGAACCGGATCGGCCGGCGGACCGGGGGCAGATCGTTTCCTCGAATTCCTACGCGCTCGCCGGGCAGTGTCTCGAGGCCGGTGCAGAACCGATCTATCTTGGAATTGCGCGGGACGACCCCGGCGACCTCAGGACGCGTCTGCGAGCCGGATTGCACGCGGATTGTCTGGTCTCTTCGGCAGGGGTCTCGGTGGGCGATCACGATCACGTCCGCAGCGTGCTCGCCGATCTCGGTTGCGAACTCGAGATCTTCGGCGTTCGAATCAAGCCAGGCTTTCCGATGGCCTTCGGCCGACTGCGTGGACGCGAACTGCCGCTCATCTTCGGTCTGCCGGGGAATCCGGTCTCGGCGATGGTCACCTTCGAGCAGTTCGTGCGTCCCGCCCTGCGCAGGATGCAAGGGCACCGGGTGCTTACACGGCCGGTCGTCCGCGCGCGCGTCGGTGAGAAGTTGCAAAAGACGGCCGGGCGCGCTCACCTCGTTCGTGTCCGTCTCGAGTATCGCAATGGGGAGTATCAGGCGACGCCGACCGGCAACCAGAGTTCCGGCGTGTTGCGCTCGATGTCGGCGGCGGACGGCCTGCTCCTCTTTCCCGAAGAGGCGACCGAGATCAAGGCGGGCGCATTCGCCGACGTCGAGGTTCTCGATCTCGACGTGCTCGCCCGGGCGCCTTCGGCGGGAGGCTCGCCCGAATGACCGCGCGCGATTCGGCAGGGGGCGGACTGGCCGAACTGGCGAGCGTGGTCTGGTGCCCGGGTGGCGCGGCGTCGCACGAGAGAGACGCCGCCGCCGAAATCGCGCACAGCCTCGCGCTCTTCTGCGATGAAATCCTGTGGGCGGGGTTGGCACCGGCGACGGGAGTGCCCGGTCATGCGATCGAGGTCGCTTCGCCCGGTGGGGCATTGGACGCGCTAGTCGCGGGATTGGCGGCCACGGACCGTCCCCGTCTGCTCTTTGCAGCGGCGGCGGAAGCGCCCCGTGATCCCGATGCACTGCTCGCGTTGCTGGCGCACCCGCGCTGTGATCTCGTCTGGCAATCGGATCGCGAAGGCACCGATCCGGTGTTGCTGCTCTGTGCCCGCGACGCCGTAACAGAGGCGGCCATTGCCCAGCGCAAGCAGGGAGAGTGCGGACTCTCCGGGCTGATCGAGTGCGTCGACGCGGTTCGCTTCGCGGGTCTCGCCGACTAGCGTCGCTTCGGAAGCGAGCTGCGAATGCGTTCGATCAAGCGACTGCTTCGCACGCCCCTAACCTGACCCAGGCGCACGACACGGCCCCCGCCCTGGATCACGAAGTCGGCGCCTACGATGGCATCGGCCTTCCAATCGCCTCCCTTCGCGAGAACGTCCGGCTCGAGGGTTTTGATCACTCGCAGTGGCGTTGCCCCGCCAAAGACCACGACCCAGTCGACGCAGGCCAGCGAGGCGACGAGTTCGGCGCGCTGGCGCGCCGGGATCACCGGTCGATCGCGGCCCTTCAGCTTGCGCACGCTGGCGTCCGAATTGATCGCGACCACCAGCCGGTCCCCCAACGAACGGGCTTCTTCGAGGCTGCGCAGGTGGCCCACGTGGAGCAGGTCAAAGCACCCGTTGGAGAGGACCACTCGCTCGCCGCGACGCCTTGCGCGGCGCACCGCGAGCCGGGCGGCTTCGAGCGAGAGGATTGCGTCGCGCGCGCGCGCGCCGTCGCTCATCGGTTTCCCAGGGTGCGGGGCCCCGCTGGAGAGGCGCCATCGTCGGAGCGCTCGCCAGCCTTTTCGGGCGCCTTGGGGGTGGGCAGCGCCCCGATCGCAGGCACAGGCCCCTGCAGAATTCGCGGCAGGGCTCCGGTGATGGAGGCGGCCGGAAGGCTCTTCAGCGACGGGTCATCGAGGGGTCCCTTGACCTCGAAGTAGTCGCCCACGAGCCCCCGACTCGAGACCGGGTTCGAGAGGACGGGGATCGCAGCGAGATGCGGCCCGACCGGATTTCGTACGAGGATGCCGACCGTCGCGTCGACTCCGGGTTCGGGGAGGGCCACTGCAATCGCGCCCTCGGCCCCCATCCGCAACGCCCCGCCGAGGACGAAATCGTCGCCCGTGAGCCGGCCGGAATCGAATTGAAGATTCATTCTGAGGGACTCGTACTCCGCCCCGTCGCGAGATGCAAAGGGGTTGAAGCCGACCGTGGTCTGGGCCACCGAGAGCGTCAGCGGGAGGTCCGTAGGCGATCGCGCCGTCGCGGAAGAGGGCCCCGCTGCCGGCCCCAAAAGCCAGCCCGACAAGGGCTGCGGCGACGAAAAATCGGCCGATTCGGCTCGGCAAGAACCCTCCAAAAGGCTGAATCCGAGCGGATCCCGCGGGTAATCTCGAGGTGGATTATCGAAAACCGTTTATATATCAATCAGTTACAGAATTTCTTTCGAGGCGAGGACGGCGCGATCGGCAGGGGTGTGCGCTTTCGGGGCCATCGTGCCGCCGGGGCACGGCTTGGCTGCTCGCGGGCTGCGTGGGCAGCTAGTGAACATCCGAGGGTCCAACAGGTTCTAAAGCCTAAAGAAAGTCCTCGTCCTGCCCGAAAGGAAATGCAGGACAACTGCGGTCTTCCCGGAACACATAGGGCAGGCCCGAGGACGAGGAGATTGACCATGTCCGAGATCAACGAAGGACAGCCGAGCAATCGCGTACGCGAAATGCGCGAAGATCGACTGATGACCCAGGCCCAGCTGGCGCGCAAGGCGGAGGTCGCCCTCCGCACCATTCACAGCGTCGAGAAGGGGATGAACTGCCGCATGGATACGAAGCGCAAGATTCTCCTGGCTCTCGGGATGCGCTTCGAGGACCGCTCGCAGGTATTTCCCTCGCGAAGAGACCGCGCGTTCATGCTGGCTTCGGTGGACGAGATGGGTACGCCCGGCGGCGCCGCCCCTGTGAATGGGTCGATGCCCGTCGTCTAGGCGTGCTGCTACCATCGGCGGGGTCCGACCTTCCGGGCGCAAGCCCGGGTGGAGGCCTCCCATCGCCGATCGTCTGACCGTACTCGCCGACGTCGCGGAAGTCGTCTCGAAGTCCCACGATCTCGAGGAGACGCTGCGAAACGTCACCGATCGCGTGGCGGCCCGCCTCGGCGCGGACGTCTGCTCGATCTACCTGACGACCCCGGATCTGGCTCACCTCGATTTACGTGCGACGGTAGGCCTCGATTCCCGGTCGGTGGGTCATGTGCGCCTGCGCTTCGGCGAAGGGCTCGTGGGCCTGGCGGCCGAGCAGCGGGAAACCGTTGCCACGGCACATGCCAGCGACCACCCGAACTTCCAGTACTTCCCCGAAACCGGCGAGGACCGCTTCGAGTCGCTGGTGGCCGCGCCGATGAAGATCCAGCAGGGGATCGTCGGAGTCCTGGTGGTGCAGTCGGTGAAGGCTCGCGGCTTCGACAGCGAAGATGCCGACGTGCTCGAGATTTGTGCGCGCCTGGTGGCACCGGTGGTGATGAACGCACAGCTGTTGGCGCTCGGAGGTCGCAGCGAGCAGGAGCGTTCGGAGACGCTGTCGCGTCTGGCGAAGTCTGGGCTGCTGCGTCCCGTGGATGAAACCGCGCGAGCCGAACAGAACGCCGAGCTCCGGGGCATTGCGACCGCACGCGGAGTCGCCATCGGGCCGATTCATCGGCTCGAGAGCCCGGTGGACCTGCGGCGAGTTGAGTACGAGGCCGCATCAGACCCCGAGGACGAGTGCGAAGTGTTGCGGCGCGTGCTCGACGAAGCGCGCGCCGAGATCGACGAGATGCGACAGGCCGTCGAGACCCGATTCGGCCCCGAATTTGCTGCGGTCTTCTACATCCAGGTCCAGATTCTCGAGGACAGCGGCTTCGTGCAGGGGTTGCTCGAGGCGGCTCTCGATCGGGGTAGCGCCTTCCTTGCGATCACCGACGTGCTCGACCAGTACCGGCGAACCTTCGAGCGCATGGACAACCCCTACTTCCGGGAGCGCGGAGCCGACGTCGAGGATGTGGGGAATCGCCTGCTCGAGAAGTTGCTGGGGGTGCGGCATTCCCAGGTGCGGCTGGCACCCGGATCGGTGGTCGTGGTGGACCAGATCCTGCCAGGGCTCTTCGCTCGCCTCGAGATGGACAAGGTCGGCGCCCTCGTTGCCGAGCACGGCGGTGCCACCTCGCACGGCGCGATCTTCGCAAGGACACTCGAGATCCCCGCGGTCACCGGTGTTGCGGGCATCCTCCACCAGGCCCGAATGGGCGAGACGGCGGTGGTCGATGGCGGTGCCGGGCGCGTCTACCTCTCTCCCGACGCCGGGATGCTCGCCGAATACGAGCGCGCGCAGCACCGTTACGCGGTGGCGGTCGAGCATCTCGACGCGCTGAAAGGCAGGCCGGCCGAGACCCTCGACGGCCGGCGCATCGTCCTCTCGGCGAATATCGGGCTGATCAACGATCTGAACCTCGTCGAGAAGCATGGTGCCGAGGGCGTGGGGCTGTTCCGCACCGAGCTGCTGGCGCTGGCACACCGCGGCTTTCCCAGCGAAGAGGAGCAGGAGGAACTCTACTCGCGGGTCTGCAGCGCGCTGGCGCCGGCATCGATCACGATCCGAACCCTCGATCTCGGCGGCGACAAGGCGATTCCGAACATCGGGCTCGAGGACGAGGAGAACCCGCAGCTCGGCTGTCGGTCGATTCGGCTGACGCTCGAGAACACGGGTGCTTTCCAGGCCCAGATTCGCGCGATCTTGCGGGCGAGTGTGCTCGGCAACGTGCGCCTTCTGCTCCCGATGATTTCGGGCGTCGACGAGATGCGCGAAGCGCGCGCCCTGATCGACGAGGTGCGGGCGCAACTCCTGGCCGACGGCATTCCCTTCGACCAGGGCCTTCCCATCGGCATCATGATCGAGGTGCCTTCGGCGGCGCTGATTGCCGACGTCCTCGCCGCCGAGTGCGATTTCTTCAGCATCGGTACCAACGACCTCACCCAGTACACCCTGGCCGTGGACCGTGGAAACGAGCGGGTGGCGCATCTCTACGAGCCGCTTCACCCGGCAGTGTTGTCACTAATCGACCGCAGTGTCCGCGCGGCTGCGCGCGCCCGAATTCCGATTTCGATCTGTGGTGAGAGCGCCACCCATCCGCTGGCGGTCCCGCTGCTCGTCGGTCTCGGGATCGGTGAACTGTCGGGGACGCCGGGCGCGGTCCCGCTGGTGAAAGAGGTCGTTCGGGCTCTCGATTCGAATGACGCCGCCGCCGACGTGCGCCTCGCACTGGCGGCGCCATCGGCCACCGAGGTCCACCGAATCGCCGCTTCACGGCTGCAGCAGTCCGGTCTGCTCGATCATCCAGACATCGGCGAGTGGCTGCGCACGACGATCGATGCCGACGCGTTCGCAACCTCGGCCTAACCCGGGGACGGAAACCGGGGACGAGGACAGAAACGGGGACGTTCCCGTTCCCGTCCGCGGGTTCCCTTCCGGGTTACGTCGAGGGGCCGCGGTCTGGGAAGCCGAGTTCCCGGTCGAGGGCATCCGTGAGGGCGTTGGTGCGCGCGTCGAGGGCGTGGGCGCTTTCCGTCGCCGCTTCGTCCGACGCGTCGGCGTCGATCCCAAGGGGATCGGCGAAGTGCGCGATCACCCGAGCGAAGGGCAGGGGCACGCATAACCCGTCCCAACTCGAGAGGCGTAGGGCCGGTCGTGCCGAGAAGGCGACCGCGGTGATCGGGATCCCGCTGAGCCGGGCGAGGGCGATCACGCCGATTTTGGACTTGCGCGCCGGGCCCCGCGGCCCGTCGGTGACAATGGCAACGCTGTGGCCCCGGCGGAGCGTCGTCAACAGAGCGCGGAGTGCCCCGGCCCCCCCGCGAGAACTCGATCCGCGGGCGTCGTTCCGGTAGCCGAGGCGCGCTGCGACCTGTTGGGCGAGATCGCCGTCGCGGCTTCGGCTGATCGGCGCCGAGAAGCCCTGATCGCGAAAGTAGTAGGTGGACGTCAGCAGATCGCGGTGCCAGAGCGCTCCGATCTGCGCTTCGTCGCGGCCCAACAGCGGGTTGAGTCCGCGGGTCTCGATGCGCCAGGTCGCGCCGAGAGCGCGAATCGCAAGGGCCAGCAGGTGCGTCGCGATCTGGCGGGCGGCGCGAATGAGGAGCTTCACCGTGTGCTCTTTGGCCGGGCTGCGTTCATCGTGCAGCGCGTTTCCGAAGGGGCTTAGCCAACGATGTTCACGATACGTCCGGGAACCACGATCACCTTCTGCACGGCGCGTCCGCCGAGGTGCTTCGCAACCGCATCGAGAGCGAGTGCGGCGGCTTCGACTTCCGCGTTGCTGGCGCCAGTGGCGACTTCGATCTCACCGCGGCGCTTGCCGTTGACCTGGACGGCGATCTTTTGTCGTTCTTCTTCGAGAAGTTCACGTTGGGCCTCGGGCCAGGCCTCTTGCGTGAGACTGTCGGCGTGCCCGAGTCGGCTCCAGAGCTCTTCCGCGAGGTGCGGGGCGAAGGGGGCGAGGAGCAGTGTGAGCGTCTCTGCCGAATGCCGCGCGAGGCTCTCGAAGCGTGCGGCGTCCCGGACCAGGATCATCAACTTGGAGATCGCGGTGTTGAAGCGCATCGCTTCGATGTCGTCGGTGACACCGGCGACGGTTCTGGCCAGCAATCGGGATTCGGGTTCGCTCGGCGCATCGGAAAGCTCACGGAGACTCTCCTCGCCGGAAGGAGATTCGACGATCAGCAGTCGCCAGACGCGCTCGAGAAAGCGCCGGACACCCTTGATGCCGTCGGCCGACCAGGGGGCCGCCTTTTCGAGCGGGCCAATGAACATCTCGTAGAGACGCATCGAGTCGGCGCCGAAGTTTTCGATGATCTGATCCGGGCTGATGACGTTGCCGCGGCTCTTGGACATCTTCTCGAGGACTTCGTCGAGGACGAGACGGTGATCTTCCGGGTGCTTCGGGGTGCCGTCGTCGTCCCGAAAGACGTCCCCGGGTGTGATCCATTGCTCGCGAACTTCGTTGCCGCTGGCGCGGTCGGTGGCGGTCTCTCCCGAGAGGTCTACCTGCGAGAGGGCGAAGCGCGTAGGCGCCGCATGCGGGTCGTCGCTCAGGTTGTCGTCCCAATAGCGGTAGCTGTGGCCGAGGATCATTCCCTGGTTCACGAGTTTCTGGAAGGGCTCCTTGGTGTGGACCAACCCGATGTCGTAGAAGACCTTGTGCCAGAAGCGCGCGTAGAGCAGATGGAGGACGGCGTGCTCGGCTCCGCCCACGTAGAGGTCCACCGGCATCCAGTACTGCTCGGCGGCCTCGGACCACGGGGCGGACGCGTTTTCCGGGTCGGTAAAGCGAAGGAAGTACCAGCAGCTGCCCGCCCATTGGGGCATCGTGTTCGCATCGCGAATCAGGGGCGGGCCGCCCGTCGGGTCGGGCACCTCGAGCCAATCGGTCACCCGAGCGAGCGGGGGAGAAAAATCTCCGCTCGGTCGAAAGTCCTGGAGTTCGGGGAGCGTGATCGGCAGGTCCTCATCCGCCGCGATCCGCGTCGTTCCGTCAGCGTGGTGAAGCACGGGAAAGGGCTCGCCCCAGTAGCGCTGGCGGCTGAAGAGCCAGTCGCGGAGCTTGTAGCTCACACAGGCGTCGCCCACGGATTCGGCCTCGAGCCACGCGTTCATCTGCTGCACCGCCTCCTTCGAAGGCAAGCCGTCGAGGAAGCCCGAGTGGACCGCTCGTCCGTCTCCGGTGTGCGCTTCGACTTCCAGGTTGCCACCGCTGACCACTTCTTTGATCGGCAGGTCGAAGGTCTTTGCGAATTCGAAATCGCGCTGATCGTGTCCCGGGACCGCCATGATCGCGCCAGTTCCGTAGCTCGCGAGGACGTAGTCGGCGATCCAGATTGGAATCGATTCGCCGGTGGCCGGGTTGCGGGCGCTGGCCCCGGTGGCCACGCCCGTCTTCGAGGTGGTTTCCGAAAGACGCGCGCGCTCGCTCTTGCTGCGGGTCGCGAGAATGTAGGCCTGGGCGGCGGCGCGCTGGTCGGGCGCGGTGATCTGATCGACCAGCGGATGCTCGGGTGCCAGCACCAGGTAGGTCGCGCCAAAGAGCGTGTCGGGCCTCGTTGTGAAGACTTCGAACTCGGTGTCCGGGTGGTGGTCCACCGCGAAGCGGATGCGTGCGCCTTCCGAGCGACCGATCCATTCGCGCTGCATCTTCTTGACGGGCTCCGGCCAGTCGAGGTCGTCCAGATCCGTCAGCAATCGCTCGGCGTAGTCGGTGATCCGGAGCATCCACTGTTTGAGCGGGACTCGTTCTACCGGGTATCCGCCGACCTCGCTGCGACCGTCGATCACTTCCTCGTTCGCGAGCACCGTGCCGAGGGCCGGACACCAATTCACCGGGATTTCCGCCTGGTAGGCGAGGCCGCGCTCGTAGAGGCGGCAGAAGATCCACTGGGTCCACTTTACGTAGCCGGGGTCGGTGGTATCGATCTCGCGCGACCAGTCGTAGCTGAAGCCCAGCGAGCGGATCTGGCGACGGAAGTTGTCGATGTTGCGCCGGGTCGTGATGTGCGGGTGGGTTCCCGTCTTGATGGCGTACTGCTCTGCGGGCAGACCGAAGGCATCCCAGCCCATCGGGTGCAGCACGTTGAAACCGCGCATCCGCTTGTAGCGTGCGAGGATATCGGTAGCGGTGAAGCCCACGGGGTGGCCGACGTGGAGCCCGTCCCCGGACGGGTACGGAAACATGTCGAGCACATAATACTTGGGCCGACTCGGATCGATTTCGGCGCGGAAGGACTGGTGTTCGAGCCAGTAGGCCTGCCAGTGAGGCTCGATGGTGGCGGGATCGTATGCCATGGCGCTGTGAAAGTGCCGGGGTCCGCTGCCCGCGTCAATCCGGGGCGGGAGGCGTGCGAATCGCTAGATTCCACGGGGTGGTGAGCCAGGGCGAGCCGACCGTGACGATCTTCGTCGTTTCCGACGGAACCGGCGAGACCGCTGCGGCCGCCGTTCGCGCGGTGATACTCCAGTTCCAGAACCGCTTCACCACGCGACTGGTGGGGGCCGTGCGGCACGAGTCGCAGGTGCGCCGGGTGATCGATCAGGCCGCGGAGGTCGCGGGTCTCGTGGTCTTCAGCATGGTCGACAAGCCGATCGTCGATTTCCTGCTACGCGAGGCCGAGCGGCAGGGCGTGGCGACCGTCGATCTTCTCGGACCCATGATCTCGAAGATCGCGCACCGGGTCCGCGCCGAGCCGCGGCACGAGCCGGGACTCCTGCACGGTTTCTCGGACGAATATTTCGAGCGGGTCGAGGCGGTAGAATTCGCCGTTCGCCACGATGACGGAAACAACACCCACAGCCTGCACGAGGCGGACATCGTCCTCACCGGGCCCTCGCGTGCCTCGAAGACGCCGCTCTCGATATACCTGGCCCAGCGCGGCTACAAGACGGGAAACGTCCCGCTGCTTCCGGGGGTGGCGCCGCCGCAAGCGCTGCTCGAACTCGACCCGAAGAAGGTCTTTGGCCTGCTGATCGACGTCACCACGCTGCTCGAGGTCCGGCAGGCACGGGTTCGGGCGCTGAAGGCGAGCCCGCGCACGAAGTACACCGACCGGGAGACGATCGAGGGCGAACTCTACGCCGCGAAGCGACTCTTTCGGCAACAGGGCTGGACCTGGTTCGATATCAGCGGTCGGGCGGTCGAGGAGAACGCTTCGAGAATCCTCGAGGCCTACACGCGCTCGGGCGTCTAGCAGCAGAGAACGGTCCCGGCCCCGAGACGAAGTCCCGGGGCCAGGGCGTTCCCTAGTCGTCGCGGAAACCGCGCTTCCGCTCGAGATCCTTCTGTCGGTGGAGTGCCTCGAGCTGCTCTTCGCTGAGCAGTGCGGTGGCAACCTTCGGACGGGCGATCGAGTAGAAGGCCGGGACCACCGTGATGGCGCCGAACATGTTGATCACCATCAGGATGCAGAGCATGGTCGCCATGTCCGCCTGGAAACGCAGCGGGGAGAAGGTCCAGAGCAGGATGCCTCCCACGATCGTGGTGGCCGTAAAGGTCACCGCCATACCCGTGGTGCGGATCGCGCGCCGCACCGCCTCGTCGATGTCCTCGGTGTCGATCACCTCGTGCCGGATACGGTCGACGATGTAGATCGCGTAGTCGACGCCGATTCCGACGCCGACCGACTGTACCGGCAGGGTGTTGATGTTGAGCCCCATGCCGACCAGTGCCATGTAGGCCAGCGAGAGCATCGTGGCTGTCCCGATCTGCAAGGTGATGATCGCGCCACTCGAGACCGACTTGTAGGTCGTCGAATGGAGCACGAAAATCACCAGGAAAATCAAGAGGATGTTGGCAACGTGGCTGCGCTCGACTTCGTCGTTCACCGCGGCCAGCACGCCCATGATGCCGCCTGCCATCACGAACTGGACACCGCGCGTCCACGAATTGGTCGGCTGGTAGACCGGAATCGAATTGACCGCCTTCAGGTCCTCGACGATCAGGTCCTTGGTGTTGAGCGCCACGGCGCGGATGCCGAGCGTCTTGTCTTCCCACCAGTAGTTGACGTCTTCGGGGAACCATTCCGCCAGGGATTCAGGCCAGCTGAAGTGGTCGCCTTCCTCGATCTGGTCGAGTTTTTCTTCATAGTTGCTGATGGCCCGTTCGCGGAAGTTGTCGATCCACGGAGGCAATGCCGCGCCGTCGTCCAGCACGTGTACGTCGAGGGGACGGTAGGAGCCGTCGTCCTGGCGCAGCTGCACGGAGAGCGTGTGGGCTCGGTCGGGCAGCAGCGGATCGAGCATGTAGTACCAGACGTCGGTCAACGATTCGCGGTTGAAGAAGCCCGCTTCGGGCGCGGCCTTGTCCTTGTCCAGGCGTACGATCACTTCGCCCATGGGGTTGCGCTTGATGAACTCGTCCGCGGCATGGACCACCCGCAACAGGGTATCTCCCTTGTGGTCGCGGTAGAAGAACATGATGTTCGCGTCCTTGCCGTCGTCGGTCATGAACGGGCGCAGTGCACCGGGAGCGCCGTTCTGGCGCAGCTGGAAGATCTGCTGGCGAATCGCGGCCATGTCGTTCGGCACGAAGCTCCACTTCGGGTCACCGTAGTGGTTGATGCGCCAGTAGGTGCGCAGGATGGGCACGATCGAGACGGTTGCACCGAGATCGGTGTGCATCCCCATCCAGCGCTCCATCTCCTCCATCCGCAACATCGGGGTCGAATCGCTGCTGGCGTCCTTCCGGTCGCCCTCGGCGTAGATCACGATCTGATCGACGCCGCCGAAGCGCTCGGCGATTTCCTGGGTGGCCACGTTCCAGGGGTGGTCGGGGAAGAGGATCGGAGTCCCCGGCCGTGCTTCGCCGATCTGCGAATACACCAGGGTGATCCAGGTGGAGCCGATCAGCAGCACAATCGTCCCGACGGCGATCATCCACTTGTAGCGGGGGTGGGTGGTGATCTTCCCGATGAAGCGCGTGAAGCGCACCATGAAACCGGGTAGGAAGTGTTCGGATTCTTTGGGCGTCGGCAGGTAGCAGATCAATACCGGGTGGAGAATTTCCACTGTGAGGATGATCGAGGCCACCCAGAATGCGCCGAAGATTCCGAGATCGCGCATTTGCGGGATGGAGGTCACGAGGATCACCAGCAGGCCCGCGACGTCGGTGATGATGCCGAGGGTTCCCGGCACGATCAGTTCGCTCATGGCGACGGTGGCGGCTTCGTACTTCGCGGCTTCCGGATCGCCGAGGAGTGGGACGAGGATCTCGTAGTCTTCGAAGAATCGCTCGGCCATTTGCACGGTGTGCGAGACCGCACGCGCGGTGATGATGCATGGGATCACGAGGATCAGGGGATCGAAGGTGATCTCCATCCAGCCCGTAAAGCCGAGCCCCCAGATCACCGTTGCGACGGCTGCCACAAATGGGATCAAGACACCGTGCCAGCGCCGGAAGTAGAGCCAGAGCAGCGCGAAGATCGCAACGACGGTGAGCACCACGAAGAGCGCGATTCGGAAGGCGTACTTGAAGATCCAGCCCTGGAGGATGGGAACCCCCGAGACGTAGATCTTGTGGTTGTCGTCCTCGAGGTCGGCCTTGATCTGCTGGACGTGGTCGAAGATCGCTTCGTAGGTCTCACGGTTGTTGAGGCGGTCCGTGATGAACCCGGCCATGGCCAGGGCGCCCTTCTGGTCGAGCGAGACCATGCGGCCGTAGATGAGTGGCGGGTTCTGGCGGACCCGAGCGCCGATCACGTCGGCCTCGGCCTGGGTTTCTGGCACCCCGTCCATCAGGACGTCGCCTTCGATGTCCCCGGCGGCGTCGATCTGGATCACGCGGGTGTTGTACGCCGTGACCGATCGGATGTCGTAGTGATTGACGGGATACTGGGGGAAGCGAATGTCGAGTTCCTTGCGGATGCTCTTCGAATCGACCCCATCCTCTTCCATTTCTTCGCGGAGTTCCTCGCGCGCATCGGTCTGGCTGTCAAAGCCCAGGCCGTCGAGGCGCTTGGTCATCTGGGAGATCTTCAGCAGCGTTTCGGGCGTGAAAATCGTTCCCTCATTCACGACCAGCGCCATCGCCACGGTGGAGGAGCCGCCGAACTTCTCGGAGAACTTGTCGAGCGCGCGAATGAACGGGCGGCCGCGCGCGTTGGCGATGCGGATGTAGGCGTCGCGCGCCTCGGTGTCGATGCGGATCTTCGGTCCAGGCATCGGAATATCGAAAGCATTGAAGACCGCGTTCGCGATCGGGTAGAAGAAGAAGAGCGTGGTTGTCAGCAGGAAGATCGCAACCGGAAAACGCCTGCGCACGATGAAACGCGCAAAGCGAAGGGTCGCGGCCTCCTGTTCGGGTGTCTTCGGTGCGTCGGCCATGGGCTCCTCTATCGAGTGTTCGCGCGGCGGAGCTGGTGGCTCCCGGTCCGCGCAGTCGGTCCAATGTGTTCGCGAAGGCGTTGACCCGAATCGAGACGTCGCGGGTTCGAGTTTCGCGAGTCTGGCCGGCGCTTTGCGCGGGCCGATCGGCAGGGCGGGGTCGGAAATCCTTGCCGGCGCGGAACTTAGTTGGAAGTGTAGGGTCGGGTCAAGCGCTGGACGCTCGCGAATTTCGAGATGCAGGGTCTCACAAAGGGGGAAGGTCGAAATGCCGCAGAATCGGCCCAGAGCCTTCATCAGCGGGGCGCTCCCTGGGCGCGCCCTAGCGGGCGGATCCGTTCTCGATCCCCTGAGGGAGGTTGCCGACTGCCACGTCTGGGAGGGCCAGGGTTCCCCCGGGGAAGGCGCCCTGCGAGAGGCCCTCCACGAGTCCGAGGGACTGCTGTGCCTGCTCACCGACCGCGTGGACCGAGCCCTGATCGAGGCTTGCCCGCGGCTTCGCGTGATCTCGAGTTGCTCGGTAGGCGTTGACCACATCGACCTCGGAGCGGCCAGCGAGCGCGGCATCGTGGTGGGCAATACCCCCGGTGTCCTCACCGATGCCACGGCGGACCTGGCGTTCGGCCTGTTGCTCGCGGCGGCGCGGCGTCTGGTCGAAGGCGATCGATTCGTTCGCGAGGGCCACTGGCGCGCCGAACGTCGCTGGTACCCGTCGATGTTCCTGGGCGCCGATCTTTCGGGGAAGACGCTGGGGGTTCTCGGCCTGGGACCGATTGGGCGCGCGGTGGCGCGCCGGGCGGCGGGCTTCGGCATGCGGGTGGTGGGTTGGACGCGTTCGATGCGCGAGGTCGAGGGTGTGGAGACGCTCGCGCTTCCCGAGGTTCTCGCTCAATCAGACTTTGTGTCGGTGCACGTGGCGCTCGCGGAGGAGACGCGGGGGTTGATCGGAGAGAAAGCCATCGCCGCGATGAAGCCGACTGCGATCCTGATCAACACCGCTCGTGGCGGGATCGTCGATGAGGCTGCGTTGGCCGAGGCGCTCGCCAGCGGCGCACTCTTTGCTGCGGCACTCGACGTCTTCGCAGACGAGCCCCTTGCGCCGGAGAGCCCCCTGCGCGACCTCCCCAACGTGGTCCTGGCTCCTCACATGGGCAGCGCCACCCATCGCACCCGCGAAGCGATGGCGCGAATGGCGGTCGAGAACCTGCGTGCGGGCCTTTTGGGAGAGCCCCTGGCGGCCTGCGTCAATCCCGAGGTGATCCAGCGGAGCTAAGCCCCAGCCTCGCCCTGGGGCAGGTCCGGGCACAGCGCCAGGCAATCGAGCGGCGCCTGAACGATGGCGCCGCGATGGCGCGCCCGCCCGGCCAACGAGCGATCCGCCGTGACGACCCGGAGCGTCTGCGGCTCTTCGGCCTGGCGGACGCGATCGAGGATCCAGTCGT
>CAJXIC010000006.1 GCA_913054385.1 uncultured Pseudomonadota bacterium | reverse complement strand
CGAGGGGGTGCTGGCGGTCACGACGCTGAGCCTGCCGCCCGCCGACGACCAGTCGACGCTCTGCAGCTTCGTCCCCGGCGGGTTCACGGGCTACTCGGCCTGCGTCGAGAGCGGGGCCACGCTGCGCTTCGACCAGGATTTCGACGGCGACTTCGACGGCCTGATCGTGAGCGACGGCGGCGTCGAGAAGAGTGGCAGCGGGAGCGTCACCATCACGGAAAACCAGGAGTACACGGGCGATACGAAGGTGCTGGCCGGCGAGTTGGTGCTCGACGCCAATCTCGACCCGTCGAGCAACGTCTTCGTCTCGGGCAGCGGCACGCTGCGCCTGGCCGAGTTGGGCTACGTCCAGGGCGACGTCGACGTCGAACTCGGCGGCACACTCTCCGGAATCGGGTACATCCTGGGAAACGTGTTGGTGCGCAACGGGGGCACGGTGGCGCCCGACAACGCCGCGGACTTCGACGCCCTCTATCTCAACTCCGTTATCACCTTCGAAACCGGCTCGACCTTCGCGGTCTCGATCAACGATCAGGGCGCCGCCGACGAGCTCGACGTGGACGGGACGGTGACTGTCGGAAGCGGTGTGACGCTCGAAGTGTCGGTGGCGGACGGCGACTACAGCGTTGGCGCTGGGGCGACGGTGCTGAGCGCTTTCGACCGCTCGGGCAATTTCGAGTTCAGCGACGACTACGCCTTCCTGCTGGTCACTGTCGACCAGGCGAGTTTCGTCGACATCGACATCGACGTCGTGCTCGACACCACGGTGGACATCGCGAGCTTCGCGCAGACCGGGAACGAGGCCTCCGTCGGCGCCGCCCTCTCGGCCGCGGGCGTGATCGGCTCGGGCAGCGCCCTCGATCAAGCCCTGCAGCCGCTCGAGGTGGCAGAGGTCCCGGCCGCCCTCGAGCAACTTGCGGGCATTCCGCTCACCTCGTCCTTCAGCGTGCGCCGGGCCGAAAGCCTCGCCTTCCGGCGCGGCCTCGCGTCGCGCATCCGCGACTACGCCGATCGCGGCGGGCCTGCCCGCGCCTTCGAGGCCGAGCCCGAGGGCTTTGCCCCGCCGGCCCGGCAGTACCGACACCGTCGCTTCTTCGCGCCGAGCCACAGCGAACATTCCTGGAACGGATCCGGCCGGAGTGCATCGCCGCCCGCCGCCACCGGTCCCGGTGCCTGGGTGGGCGCCTACGGCAGCTTTGGCGAGATGGAAGACAGCGTCGACGCGCCGGGCTTCGACTACGACTTCTACGGCGGCGCCGCGGGTGCCGACTTCCGCATGACCGATTCGCTGCTGCTAGGCGCTTCGGTCGCCTACGCCCACGCCAAGCTCGACGGCTACGACCGCATCAAAGCCTCGGGCTCGGGCGACAGCGTGCGCGGCGCTCTCTACGGCGCCTATGCCCACCCCGAACTCGGCGCCTACGTGGGGTTGCAACTCGGCTACGCCTGGAGTCAATTCGAGGACCACCGCTGGATCCGCTTCGGCGGTCTGGACAACCGCGCCTCCGCGAGCGTGACCGGCAACGAGTTCTCTGGCTACGCGGAGATCGGCCCCCGCGCCTTCACGTTCGGCGAAGTTCGCCTGCGCCCCTTCATGGGGATCGGCTACGCCTGGTTCGACAGCCAGGGCTTCACCGAATCCGGCGCGCCGGCGGGTGCGAACCTGTCGGTGGACTCCGGCAGCTACCAGTCCCTCGAGCTCGGCCCCGGCCTGCTCGCGGACCAGGTGATCGACCTTGGGCCCGGCTTCAAGCTGCGCACCGAATTGCGCGCCCGCTACACCCACGAATTCCTCGACACCAACCCGAAGCTCGATGCCTCGATCAGCGGGAGTGCCTTCGAGGTGCAGGGCAAGAGCCCCGGCCGCCACGTGGGGCTGCTCGGTGCCAGCCTCGAGTTCATCGATCGCGGCGGTCTCACCACCTACCTCTCTTACGACTTCCGCGGCAACACCGACATGCTCGAACACACGGCCAGCGCCGGAATCCAGGTCCGCTTCTAGCGCCGACCGGCGACGCTTCGCCGGCCGCGCGCACCAGCGGATTCGCTCTCAGCCGGCGGCGGCAACCTTGGCGAAGGCGTCGATCACCTCGTCCGGGGCCTGCACCAATTCGACCAGCACACCCTCGGAGCCGATCGGGGCTTCGTCGTTGCCCTTGGGGTGGATGAAGCAGACGTCGAAGCCCGCGGCCCCTTTGCGAATGCCGCCGGGCGTGAAGCGCACGCCCTGCTCGGTGAGCCAGGCGACGGCCTTCTCGAGGTCGTCGATCCACAGGCCCACGTGGTTGAGCGCAGGCTCGTGCACCTTCGGCTTCTTCTCGGGATCGATCGGCTGCATCAGGTCGACCTCGACCTTGAAGGGACCCGAACCGGCGACGGCGATGTCCTCGTCGACGTTTTCCTTCTCGCTCCTGTAGGTCCCCGTCGGAGTCAGCCCCATGATGTCGATCCAGAAGCGGCGCAGCGCCCCCTTGTCGAGACCGCCGACGGCGATCTGCTGAAGACCCAGAACCTGGAAGGGACGATCGGGCATGGGGGAACTCCTTGGAGACTGCGGGAAAGGGCGAAGCGCAGAACACGCCCGGAATTGGACGCGGGCGCCGAGCCTAGCCCGCTGCGCCGCTCGGCGGGCAACCCACCGCGCGGGGCCGGAATTCGCCATCATCGCCAAGCGAAACCATGCGACTCTTCCCCGACGACCTCGCCTTTGCCGACGCCGAAGACTGGCTCTTGGGGGCCGCCCGCGACGTGACGGGCCTGTCGGACTTTGGGGACTTCGGCGACGACGACGCCCACGAAGGGCTGCGCGTCTTGCTCCGGAGCTACGACGAAGACGCCGACCTCTCCCCGGTCGGACGCCAGATGGCCGCTTCGGCCGTAGTCTCGGCGCTCAGCACAAGGCTCGCCTCGGAAGAAGGCTGGAAGCAGAACCCCGAGGCGCGCGACGTTGCGATCAAAGGCCCGGTGGTGATCGTCGGCCTGCCGCGCACCGGCACCACCGCCCTCCAGCGGATGCTGTGTGCCGTCGACTCGAAGCAGGGCCTCGAACTGTGGCTGGCGCAGCACCCGCAGCCGCGGCCCAGCGAGGCCGCGCGCGAACAAGACCCCGCCTACCGGCGCTGCCGCGAGGCCCTGGCGGCGCAGCACAAGGCGGCGCCGGAACTTTCGGCGATCCACACGATGCAGGCGGATGCGGTGGACGAGTGCTGGCACCTGTTTCGCCAGAGCTTTGCCAGCGTCACCTTCGAGTGCATCGCGCGGGTCTCGGGCTACGCACGCTGGTGGCGCGACTGCGAGATGCGCCCGGCCTACCGGCGTTGGCTTCAGAACCTGCAACTCATCGGTCTGCGCGACCCGCAAAAGCGCTGGGTGCTGAAGGACCCGAGCCATCTCTTCGCACCCGGGGCGCTGCTCAAAACCCTGCCCGATGCGCTGGTGGTGATGACTCACCGCGACCCGGCGCGCACGATCCCCTCGGTGTGTTCGCTGAACGCAGCCGCCCGCGGGATGGCGGACCGCGCCCCCGACGACAAAGCTCTCGGCCGCGAGCAACTCGCGCTCTGGGAGCGGGGCATCCGGCGCACCCTGGCGGCACGCGAGGAGCATCCCGAACGCTTCCTCGACGTCCACTTCGGCGAACTGCGACGCGATCCGCTCGGCGTGCTGCGACGCATCGAGGCGCGGCTCGGAGGCGAACTCACGCCCCGGGACGAAGCCACCCTCTCGGCCTGGCTCGAAGCCCAGCCACTCACTCCGCACCATTACGAAGCCGAGCGCTTCGGCTTGCAGCCCGATGCCATCCGCGAGCGCTTCGTCGACTACATCGAAACCTGCGGAGTCGCGCTGGAAGGCTAGGCGGTTGAATCGCCGCGCTTCGCCCGATTCGATTGGACTGCCCCGCTGCGCGTGCCCGAGCCCGCACCCGCGAACCCGCGCGCCAGCAAGTAGCGCTCGCTGCTGCCCTTGCGCGTGGCCTTCAGCTTCACCGCCTTGGCCGAACGAAAGACGCGGCGTATCCGGCGATCGACTTCCTGGGCCTCGGGACCGTCGAGAATCTTCAGCAACAGGTCGCCGCCCGGGCGCAGCAAAGCCGGCAACAGGGCCTCGATGACGCACAGCAGATCTTCTTCGGCGGCGCGGTCGCGATCGCGCAGACCCGTGAGCTTGGGGGCGGCGTCCGAAAGCACCACGTCGGCCCGACCCCCGAGGGCTTCGCGCAGGCGCTCGGCGGTCCCGGCCTCCGCCAGGTCACCCTCGAGCACCGTGACATTCGAAAGGCCCAGCGGCGGATCGATGGCCGCCCGGTCGATCCCCACGACACGTCCGCCGGGGCCGACCTGCGCGGCCGCGTGCTGCAGCCAGCCCCCGGGCCAACAGCCGAGATCGAAGACCTTCTGCCCCCGGCGCAGCAGGCGATGGCGCTCTTGCACTTCGGCGAGCTTGTAGACCGCGCGCGAGCGAAAACCCTCGCTCTTGGCGCGCTGGTGAAAGCTGTCCTTGCGCTGGTAACGGGCCGCGGGGCTAGCCGCTCGCCGAAACCGAGCGGCGTACGCGCACGAGTGCGTCGTTGTGGCCGGGCACCGCACCGCGTACAAAGAGCAGGTTCAGCTCCGAATCGACGCGCACCACCTCGAGGTTGCGCACGGTGACGCGCTCGTTGCCCATGCGGCCGGCCATCTTCTTGCCCTTGATCACGCGACCGGGGTAGGCACCGGCGCCGATCGAGCCCGGCTGGCGGAAAGCCTCGTGGGTGCCGTGGGTGCGCCTCATGATGGAGTGGCCGTGGCGCTTCACCACGCCTGCCGTGCCGCGGCCCTTCGAGATACCGATCACGTCGACGCGGGACCCACTCTCGAAGATGTCGCAGGAAATTTCCTGGCCAACCTCGAAGGCTTCGGCCTCTTCCGCCGAGAGCCGACTCTCGCGCAGGTAGCGCTGGGGCGGGACGCTGGCCTTCGCGAAATGGCCCTTCTCGGGGCGGCTGAAGAGGTTGGCGCGCCGCTTCCCGGCACCGAGTTGGACGGCTTCGTAGCCGTCGGCCTCGAAAGACTTCTTCTGGACCACCACGTTCGGGGACGCCTCGAGGACGGTCACCGGAACGGCCCTGCCCGACTCCTCGAAGACCTGGGTCATCCCGATCTTCCGGCACATGAATTCGATCGCCACGCTGACTCCTCTGCGGCGCGACAACGAAGGGGCGCGCCTGCCAAACTCGATTTCCCCGGCTGTTTCCCGGGTCCCGTCTGCCTCGATTTGCCTATGCTGGGTCGCGAACGGGTTGCCCAGCCAGCCCCGATCCGGCCCTGGAAGGCTTCCGCCAGGCTTCAAAGTACGCGGGGCTCTGAGGGCCGCCGAATATAGGAGCCCACTCCCCCGATGTCGAGCCGCCCGGCGCCCTCCCGGCATTGCGCCAAACCCTTGATATGACGCGGCAAAACCCGACGAAGCCGAGGGCCCCGGCGTTGGTGCTGGGCCTCGATGGCGCCACTTTCGACGTAATCCGGCCGCTGGCCGCGGCGGGCCTGCTACCGAACCTCGCGCGCTGGATGCGGACGGGCCTGGCAAGGCCCCTCGCCAGCACCACCCCCCCCGTCACCTTCCCGGCCTGGTCGAGCTTCTTGACCGGGCTGGACCCCGGCGAGCACGGCATCTTCGATTTTACCCAGAAGGTCGCCGGCGCCTACCGCGTGCGCTTCACCAACGCCTCCCACCGGCGCGGCGCCTCGTTTTTCCACACGGTTTCAACCGCCGGGGGACGCGTGCTGGCGCTGGGGATGCCCGCCACCTACCCGCCGGAGCCCCTCAACGGGTTGCTGGTCTCGGGCTTCGACGCCCCGGTCTCGGTGGGAACGGATCCGCGCTCGGCGAGTGCGCCCGCGCTCTACACCGAGATCGCCTCGAAGGTCGGCCCCTGGATGCGCCCGGATCTCGACGAGAGTGCGACCGGGGAGGGCTTCCACGAGCGCGCCGTCGAAACGCTGCTGTCGCGGATCGAGCGCAAGACCGCCTTTGCCCTGGAAGCGCTTTCGACGCTACAGCGCGCCCAAAACGGCCAGCGCCCGGACCTCTTTGCGCTCGTCTTCTCCGAGAGCGACACCGTCGGGCACCATTATTTCCGCGACTTCGATGCCAGCTCTCCGCGCCACGATCCAAAGGCCAGCGCGGCCCGAATGCAGGCGATCGCCTCGGTCTACCGAAAACTCGACGCCGCCTGCGGCGAACTGCGCGAAGCCTTCGGCGAAGATGCGCTGTGTGTGGTGGTCTCGGACCACGGGATGGGCGCCGCCGGAAGGCACATCGTGCATCCCAATGCGCGGCTGCGCGAGTGCGGGCTCTACACACCGAATAAATTCGCGGCCACGGGCAACGATCTCGGAACGCTCGCCCGCGGCGCCCGCGGGCTGGCGCTGCGCGCGCTGTCTCCGCGCGCGGCACAGGCGCTCTTCCGCCGCGCGCGGCCGGCCGCCGCCCGCCTCGAGAGCGCCGCACGCTTCGGGGGGATGGACGCCGCGCGCACCCGGGCTTTCAGCGAAGAGGCCAACACCCAGCCCGGTGTCTGGATCAATCTGCGCGGACGCGAAGCCGCGGGCTGCGTGGCTCCGGCGGATTATGAGCGGGTACGCGAAGAGGTGATCTCTGCACTCCTTGACTGGAAACTTCCGGGCGGCGAAGCGGTCGTGGCGCGCGCGCAGCGGCGCGAAGCCGTCTACCGCGGGCGCTTCGTCGACCGCGCCCCGGACGTCGTTTTCGAACTGGCCCTGGAACAGGGCTACGGGATCTCGATCGTGCCCACCCCGGGCCACGTGGCGGTACCGTCTTCGGTGCGTCGGATTTCAGAGGACGAGTTCGAGGGGGGACGCGGGCGCGGCATGAACGGAACCCACCGCCCGGAAGGCATCCTGATCGCCGACGGACCCGGCGCCTCGGCCGCGTTCGGGGATCTCGCAGCCCCCGGGCTGGCGGACTTCGCCCCGCAGCTGCTGGGAGCCATGGGACTTTCCGCTCCGAACCGAAGCCTGGACGGTGCGAGCGACCCGCCCATGGCTCCGCAAGACTACGATGCCCTAGAAGATGCGCGCGTGGCGGCACGCCTGCGCGCCCTGGGATATCTGGAGTGAAGAACGACCCGGTGCTGCCCGCCAGGCCCGCACTCTCGCTGGTGTTCCCGGCCTTCGACGAGGCCCAGAACCTCGAGTGCTTGCTCGATTCGGCGCTGCGAACCGCTGGCAGGCTGACGCTTGATTTCGAGATCGTGGTGGTCGACGACGGTTCGCGCGATCACAGCCGTCTGGTCCTCGAACGCTATGCAAGACAGTCCTCGCGCATTCGCGTGGTCCACCGCGAGTGCAACGGCGGTTACGGCTCGGCGCTTCGCAGCGGGCTGCGCGAGGCCCGCGGCGAACTCGTCTTCTTCAGCGATGCCGACCTGCAATACGACCTCGCGGAGATCGAGAAGTTGCTGGCGCATAGCGACGATTTCGACATCGTCGCGGGCTACCGAAGCCCACGTCGCGACCCCGTGCCGCGCCTCGTCATCGCAGCGCTGTGGGGCTGGATCGTGCGCGGGGCCTTCGGGTTGCGAGTGCGCGACATTGACTGCGCTTTCAAGATCTTCCGGCGCGAAGTTCTCGAGTCCATCCCAATCGCCTCGATCGGCGCCTTCATCAACACCGAGATCCTGGTGCGCGCCGCTTCGGCGGGTTTCCGTATCCACCAGGTACCGGTGAGCCACCGCCGCCGGCGCTTCGGGCGGCAGACCGGCGCGCGGCCCCGCGTATTGCTGCGCGCGGCCATCGAATTGGTCTCCCTCTACCGCGAACTGCGCCGCGGTTAGCGGGTGCGCTGCGCGCTCGTCGGAGCCTTCACCTTCCCCCACCCCCAGGGCTCGCAGGTCTACGCCGAACTCCAGGCTCGCGCCCTTCTGGACGAGGGCGTGGACGTCACCTTCGTGCGCTACGGCGGCCCCCCGACAAGCCTCTGCACCGAGGACATCCCGCAGGCACTTCGCCCGGGCAGCGCGCGTTCGGGACCCCAGTGGAAAAAGCCCGTCGCCGACGCGGCGCTCGTGGCCCGATTGGTTTCGCTGCTGCGCCGGGAAGCCTTCGACGCCGTGCTCGCCCACAACGCCGAGGCCGCAGCGGCGGCCCTCGTCGCGCGCCTGGTGACAGGGGTTCCGGTGGTCTACATCGCGCACACGCTGCTCCGCTTCGAACTCTCCGCCTACGCCCCCCCGGCCGCCGCGCGCTGGCTCGACGCCTTCGGAGCTCTGGTCGATCGAAGCCTGGCACGGCACGCCGACGCCGTGGTGGCGCTGTGCGGTGACGCGCGCGAGCGCTTCGCACCCTTCGCGCGCGGACCTCTCGCGGTGATCCCACCCGCGCTCGAACCCCGCGCCGCTCCCAGCAGTGAGACGATCCGTCGCGCCTGCGCGAAGGCCGGCGTCGTTCCGGGTCGCTTCACGCTCTACGCCGGCAACCTGGATGGCTACCAGGAACTCGATCTGCTGGCGGCGGCGGCGCGCACCCTGGCAGACCCCGAGCGCCCGGTGTTGGTCGCCAGCCACGACCCGCGCGTCGCGCAACTGGCAGCCCCTGGGCGCGGACTCGTCGGATACCTGGTCGAGGATTTCGCGCAGATGCGCGCGCTCACTTTTGCTGCGGGAGAATTGGTGCTGTGCCGGAGACGTCGGGGCGGGTTCCCGGTAAAACTCCTCAACTACATGGAAAGCGGGCGACCCCTCGTGGCCTTTAGCGGGGTTGCCGACGGCCTCGAAGACGGCCGCAGCGCCTGGCTGCTGCCCACCGGAGCCGGCCCCTTTGAACTCGCCGACGCGATCCGGCGATTGCGAAGCGACCCCGAGCACGGCCGCACCCTCGGGCGCGCCGCAAGGGCCGTACTCCTTCGACGCCACGCACCGAAGACGGCGAGTCGCCAGACCCTCGATCTCCTCGCGCGCGTCGTGGCGCGCCCGCGGCGCACTCGTGTCGGGCAGATCCCGGGCTAGGCTCTCGACTCGAACTCGATTCGGACCCGGGCGCGGCGCGGTGCGGGCACAAGACCCCCACCCCATTGCTGCGTCGGGGCCTTCTTGCGTCTGGAAACCGCCAACCGGAATCAACCGGAGACTCCTCGAACCGCGCCATGACCCCGCCGATCCCCGACACGATCCAGCATCTCTGCGAACAGGCGGCAGAACGCGAAACCCCCCTGCGGCTCGCGGGGCTCCGGGGCAGCGCCTCGGTTCTCGTCGCCGCCGAAGCCGTGCGCACCTCGCATGCGCCGGCGCACCTGCTGCTGGCGCCGACTTCACGCATTGCGGACCAATGGCTCGCGGAGTTGCGCGTCGCTCTAGGCGAGCGCGAGCACGAATCCCGGGTCTTCGCCTTTCCGAGCCACGACACGCTGCCCTACGAGCGCTTTTCGCCCCAGGGCTTCGTGCTCGCCCAGAGAACGGCGGTCCTCTACCGCCTGCTCCTGGCGGGTGGACCGCAGGGAAGAGCTGCGAGTGCTCCGGTCGCGGTCGCCCCGTGGACCGCGCTGGCACCGCGCCTGCCCTCGCGAGATGGCCTGCGCTCGCGCACCGTGCACCTCGAGGTCGGCCAACGCATCGACCGCGACGCTTTCTGCGTGCAGCTCGAGACCGCAGGCTATCGGCGAATGCCGCTGGTCGAGGAGTGCTCGGAATACGCGGTGCGCGGCGGGATCGTCGATGTTTTCGCACCTGCCTACCCCTGGCCCCTGCGACTCGAACTGCTGGGCGACGAGCTGGAGTCGATTCGCGGCTTCGATCCGGCGAGCCAGCGTTCGCAGCAGAGTCTCTCCCACGCAGTGCTGTCCCCGCCGCGCGAGCTGCTCTTTGATCGTGAAGGGGTTCTGGATCGCGCGGACGGGATCCGCGCACTCGGAAGCGAGACCCCCGCGGCGGCCGCCGAGGCCGAGTCGATCATCGACGCGCTACTGCGTGGGCACGCACCGCCGGGCATCGAAGCGCTGGCGTCACGCGTGCAGTCGCGGATGGAGAGCCTCTTCGACTACTTGCCGCCTCGCACCCAGGTGATCGCGCTGGATCCCGACGCCGGTCGCGCACGCTTCCATGCGTGGTGGGAAGAGGTCCAGCGTGATTTTTCCGTCGCCCGCGAAGCCGGTCGGGCGGTCGCGCCCCCGGACGAACTCTATCTCGACCCCGGAACCGTCGAGGCCTCCGTACTCGAACGCAACCCTCTTTCGCTCGAGCGCTTCGAGATCGTCGACGCCGAGGCTCCGACCCGGACCCTCGAAGTCGAGTGCAACGACCAGGAGGACTTGCGGCGCGAACTCGCCACCGCACGCACCCACGAGCGCGCACTGCTGCCGCTGGTCGACCGCCTCGCTGAGTGGGGCGCGGATCGCTGGCGGGTGGTCCTCACCTGCAGCGCGCTCTCGGGGGCCGAGCGATTGCGAGCGCTGCTCGCCGACTACGGGGTCGAGACCTCGCTGGCCCACGACCATCGCCCGGCCTGGAAGTGGTCGAAACCCGGCCGCTTCGAAGTACGCGTCGCAAAACTGTCCCAGGGCTTTACGCTGCCGGGAGAGCGCCTGGCGGTCGTCGCCGAGGACGAGATCTTCGGCCCACGCGAACGACGCAGGCAGCGCGCCCAATGGCAGGACAGCCAGGCCCTCGACGGCATCGCACAGCTCGAGAGCGGCGACCACCTGGTCCACGCCGACCACGGGATCGGAACCTACCGCGGCCTGATCGAATTCGACAGTGCGGGAACGAAAACCGAGTTGCTGTGCATCGAGTACCTCGGTGGTGATCGGCTCTTCGTGCCGGTGCACCGCCTCAACCGGGTGCAGCGCTATTCGGTCAGCGACGGCGCCACGCCCCGGATCGACCGCCTGGGCGGCCAGACCTGGGAACGCGCGAAGCGAAAGGTCAAGAAGTCGCTGCGCAACATGGCCTCGGAGTTGCTCCGGGTCCACGCGGCCCGGAAGATCGCCCCGGGCTTTGCCTTCTCGCCGCGGGATGCCTACTTCGAGGAGTTCGAGGCGGCCTTCCCCTTCGAAGAGACCCCCGATCAGCACGCCGCCATCGAAGACGTCCTCGCCGGCATGCAGTCTCCACAGCCGATGGATCGGATCGTGTGTGGCGACGTAGGCTATGGCAAGACCGAGGTCGCGATTCGCGCGGCGTTCCGCGCAGTCCTCGACGGGAAGCAGGTCGCGATACTCGTCCCGACCACGCTGCTCGCGAAACAACACGAATCCACCCTTCGCGAGCGCTTCCACGGCTACCCCGTCCTGGTCGAGTCCCTCTCGCGCTTCCGCACTCCCTCCGAGGCGCGCATGGTGCGCGAAGGTCTCGCCAGCGGCGAAATCGACATCGTCGTCGGCACCCACCGCATCCTCCAAAAGAGCGTGCACTTCCGCGATCTGGGCTTGCTGGTAGTCGACGAAGAGCATCGCTTCGGGGTCGCCCACAAGGAGCGGATCAAGCAGTGGAAGAAGACCGTGGACGTGCTGACGCTCACCGCGACACCGATCCCGCGCACGCTGCAGATGGCTTTCACCGGGGTGCGCGATCTTTCGGTGATCAATACGCCCCCCCAGGATCGCTACGCGATCCGCACCCAGGTGTGTCGCTTCAGTCCACAGCTCGTGCGCGAGGCGATCCTGCGCGAAGTCCAGCGCGGCGGCCAGGTCTTCTACGTGAACGACCGGGTACGCAGCCTCGGCGAAATCGCCGAGATGCTGGCGGAAGAGGTCCCCGAGGTGCGCGTGCTCCTGGCCCACGGACAGATGAAGGAGCGCGAACTCGAAGAGCGCATGCAGCTCTTCGTCGATGGCGAGGCGGACGTGCTGCTCTGCACCACGATCGTCGAGAGCGGGCTCGACCTGCCGCGCGCCAACACCATCCTCATCAATAACGCCCACCGGCTCGGTCTGGCCCAGCTCTACCAGCTGCGCGGGCGGGTGGGGCGCAGTTCGCACCGCGCCTACGCCTACCTGCTGATCCCCCCTTTGGATTCGCTCTCGCACGAGGCGGCGCGGCGCATCGAGGCGATCCAGGATCTGGCGGATCTCGGCAGCGGTTTCCGCCTTGCCAACATGGATCTCGAAATCCGCGGGGCCGGGAACCTGCTCGGTGCCGAACAATCCGGCAACCTTTTGAGCGTCGGTTTCGAGACCTACATGGAAATGCTCAGCGAAACTGTCGAAGAGTTGCGGGGCGACTGGAAGCCCGTCGCCATCGATCCCGAGATCCGCCTGCCGATCACCGCGCGGCTGCCCGAAACCTACGTCCCCGAGGTCAACCAGCGGCTGGTTTTCTACAAGCGCCTGGCCGGGGCCGGCTCCGAGGAGGATCTCGGGCGTATCCGCGACGAGTTGCTCGACCGCTATGGACCGCTCGAGGAGGAAGTCCGCAACCTCTTCGGCGTGATCCGACTGAAGATCCTGGCCCGCGGTCTCGGCATCGCACTGATCGAAATCGTGCGCGGCGAATTCGTGCTGCAGGTGGCACCCGGCACGGCGAAGCTCGATCCGGAAGTCCTGGTGGCCGCCCTGGCCGACGCCTCGCTCGCGCTTCGCGTGACGCCGGAGCAGAAGATCTACGCTCCGTCACCGCCTCTGGGGGCCGGTCCCAGCGTGCTGATCGACTCCGCCTTCGAGGTGTTGTGCAGACTCGGCGCCGACGGCGCTTCCGTCGCTCCACCGGGTGGCGAGGGCGGGGTGTAGGCGAACCAGGGTTTCGTGCACCGCGCTGCGTTTCGCGCGTGCCGGATCTTCGAGCCACCAGGCGATGACCCCGGATTGCATCGCCTCGAAGGCCTTGGCGGCCACCGTCGGATCGATCCGCGGGTCAAGAGTGCCTGCCGCCTGCAGCGCCGCCAGCCGGTCTGCGATCGGGCGCGTCGAGAGCCGCAAGGAGCCCGGGCGGCGGCGGCGGGGCGAAGCGCTGGCGGCCTCGGCCGCCACGACCCGGTAGGCCTCGGGGCGTTCCTCGGCCAGATCGAGGGCCACCCCGATCAACGCGCGCACCTGGGTTTCGAGATCGGCGTGCGCATCGACACCGGCCCGGGAGCGCTCGCGGAGCACTGCCACCAGCGCCTGCTCGAGGGCCTCGAGGAGGGCGGCCTTGTCCGGGAAGTGCCGGTAGAAGGTGCCGATGCCCACGCCGGCAAGGCGCGCAATCTGGTTGCTGTTGGTGCGCTCGAAGCCCTGCCGGACGATCAATTTCGCACCCGCTTCGAGCAGTGCGCTGCGAACTTCTTCCTGGGATCGGCGCGTGGCCATCGTGCCCCCGCAATCTTCCGTGGGCGTGAGGCGCTGGGCCACGACCACGTCAAAATCGTCGAACCCATGATAATGGATATTGGTATCAATATCAAGTTACAAATATTGATTGATACTAATATATTTTTATATCACGAGAACCGACTCAGGCGCGTGTCCGGACTCGAATCCCCTCGGCCTCGCCTTCGTCCGGCACCGGGTCGCCCCGCAGCCAGGCGGAGAGCAGCCGATTGACCAGCACCGGAGCGTCCTGCTGCACGAAGTGGCTGGCGTTCTCGAGGTAGCGAAGCGTCAGATCGGAGACGAAGGCATCGGTCCCGTAAGTGGTTTCGACGCCGAGGGCCACGTCATCGAGGCCCCAGAGCATCAGCGTCGGGGTCTCGATCACCGGGTAGCCCAGCTTTCGCTGCCGACGCGCGCCGCCCCCGCGCGAAACGGCGCGGTAGTAGTCGAGCATCGCCTTCACGCGTGCGCGCTCGGAGAAATTCTGCGCCAGCAGCGCGCGGGTCTCCGCGTCGACGTTCTCGGGGTTCTGGAAGCCGGCGACCATTTTTTCGACGAAGCGCAGGGGCTGGCGACGGGTGAGCACCCGCTCGGGCAGCCAGGGCAGCTGGAAGAACATCGCGTACCACGAGCGCAGCAGCTGCCGCGGATTCATCTGCTGCGCGAAGACCTCCGGGTGCGGAACGTTCATGATCACCAGCTTCTCGAGTTCCCGGAGGCGACGCGTCGCGAACCACCACGCGATCATTCCCCCCCAGTCGTGCCCGATCAGGACCACCGAATCCGCCTCCGCGGCGTCGATCAGCGCCGCCACGTCGCCCATCAACTTTTCGACGGCGTAATCCTGCATCTGTCCGGGGCGCGTGGTTTCTCCGTAACCCCGCAGATCGGGCACCCAGACCCGGTAGCCGAGCTCGGCCAGGCAGGGGATCTGGTGTACCCAGGAGCGCCAGGTCTCGGGAAATCCGTGCAGGCAGAGGGCGAGCCGGCCGCCGCTGGATTGGGTTTCGCAGGTGGCCACGGCAAACTGCAGCCCGCCGGCCTCGACGCTTCGGCGCTCGATCGGCGGCACGGCCGCCGGAGAATCGTTGGGAGATTCCACGGCCATCAGGCTAGCGCCTGGGGCGCGCGGCGGAAGCCAAGGCCGCTAGAATCGTCGGCATGAAGGCCCAGCCGCAGCAGGTCCGGGGAAGCCGCACCGCAGCTCGGAGCATCGCTGTCACCGTTGCACTGCTCTGCGCCGCCCCCGCGGCCGCGGAGGAGCAGGTGATCGACGGCATCGCCGCACAGGTCGGGTCGGAGATCGTGCTGATCTCGGAAGTCGACCAGATCTCCGCACAGCTCGAGGCGCGGATGCGGGAGGCGGGGCTCTCGGAAACCGAGATCACCCTGATGCGCGCCGAGGGTCTCGAGCGACTGATCGAGGCGAAGATCCTCGACAGGGTGGTCGAACGCACCGAAATGGGCGCCACCGAGGGCGAGATCGACGCCGCGATCATGGGCATCGCGAAGGAAAACGGACTCACCCTGCAACAGTTGGTCGACGGTGTAGCCGCTCACGGGATCCCCTTTCCCACCTACCGCAAGCAGATCAAGCACGAGATCGATCGCTCGAAAATTCTCAACACGATGGTGCGCTCACGGATCCACGTCGAGCCAAATGATGTCCAGGATCTCTTCGCCGCGCGCTACGGGGACCAGCCCGTCGGCGGTGAGCAGATCCACCTGCGCCACATCCTGGTGCCCGCCGGTGTCGAGGTGATGCGCAGCCTGGATGCGACCTGCCCCGAACTCGAAGCCGAGCGCGTAAAGATCGTCTCGCAGCAGGTGACCTTTGCCGATGCGGCCCGGAAGATGTCCGCACTCAAGCAGGAGAGCGGCGGCGACCTGGGCTGGCTGCACGCCGACGACATCGCGGCCTGGATGAAGCCCGCGATCGACGGCCTCGACAACGGCGACATCAGCCAGGTCGTCCAGACCAACTTCGGCTGCAACCTGATGATGGTGGTTGCGCGGCGCGGGTTCACCCCGGTGCGCTTCGACCAGGCAGCGCCCGAACTCTACAAAGAAATTTTCGATCAGAAGACCGAAGAAGAGTACGTGCGCTGGATCGACAAGCTGCGCGATCAGACCTACATCCAGCGCAAGGGGGTCTACGCCGAGGTCGATCGCCTGCTGCGGCAGCAAGCCGTCGGCCGCTGAGGCCTCGCGATTCCGGCGTCCGAGTCGAAGGCCGCTCCGCAGCGAAGGGCGACGCTCCCCGGCTTCGAGGGGGATGCGCCCTTCGAAATCGCGATCACGGGCGCGCGCGAACACAACCTGAAGAATCTCGACCTGCGAATTCCCCGCAACCAGCTCGTGGTGCTGACGGGCCCGTCGGGCTCTGGCAAGTCGTCGCTGGCCTTCGACACGATCTACGCCGAGGGCCAGCGGCGCTACGTCGAATCGCTCGCCCGCACCGGCCGACACTTTCAGGGCCAGCTGGCAAAACCCGACGTGGACGCGATCGACGGACTTTCGCCCGCCATTGCCATCGAACAGAAGAGCGCGGGTGCGAACCCGCGATCCACCGTCGGCACCATCACCGAAATCTCGGATTTCTTGCGGCTTCTCTTCGCGCGCGCGGGCCGTCCCTTCTGCCCGGGCTGCGGTCGCCCGATTTCGAGCCAGAGCCTCTCTGAAATGTGTGAACAGATCCTCTCGCTTGGCGAGGGACAGGCCGCGGAGATCTGGGCACCGGTGGTGCGCGGGCGCCGAGGCAGCTACCGCAAAGAACTCGAGGGCTGGCGCCGCCAGGGTTTCGTGCGTGTGCAGATCGATGGCGAGACGTTCGACCTGGCGAAACCGATCTCGCTCACGCGCCAGGCACGCCACGATATCGACGTGGTGGTGGATCGACTGCGGGTGGGCACCGCAGCACGCGGTCGCATCGCCGATTCGTTGCAGGTGGCCCTCGATCTGGCCGGGGGGATGGCGCGAATCGCCGTGGGCGATGGCCGCCCGCCGCGTCTGCTCTCGCGCGAAGCAAGCTGCCCCCACTGCGCGCTCTCCTTTCCGGAGCTCTCCCCTTCACTCTTCTCCTTCAACAGTCCGCGCGGCGCGTGTCCCGACTGCGAGGGTCTGGGCGTTCGGGCCGCCGCCGCGGGCGACGAAGGCCCGCTGGCCGCGCGCTGCGATGGCTGCTCCGGTACCCGACTTTGCGCCCAGGCGCGCCACGTCGTACTGGCGGAGCGATCGATCGCCGACCTCTGCGCGCTCCCGGTCTCGGACCTTCGCGGTTTCCTCGAATCCCTCGATCTGCCCGCAGCCGAGCAGCAGGTAGCGGACGTCGTCGTCGTCGAGATCGTGGAACGCCTGCGCTTCCTCGAGAAGGTGGGGCTTCCCTACCTCTCGCTCGACCGCCCGAGCGCGAGCCTCTCGGGCGGCGAATCCCAGCGCATCCGGTTGGCGACGCAGATTGGGACCAGCCTGCATGGCGTCCTCTACATCCTCGATGAGCCTTCGATCGGCCTGCACCCGCGCGACAACCGGCGTCTGCTCGACTGCCTGTTCCAGCTCCGCGACATGGGCAACAGCGTGCTCGTGGTGGAGCACGACGAAGAGACGATCCGCGCTGCAGACTTCGTCATCGACATGGGTCCCGGGGCCGGCGAAGCCGGAGGTGAGGTGGTGGCCTGCGGCACACCCGAAGGTCTCGCCGCGCAGGTGGGGTCGCCGACCGGCGATTTCCTTTCGGGTCGCAAACGCATCCCGCTCCCGAAGCAGCGCCGGGGCCCCGCCGAGCGCGAGATCTCGATCCTCGGCTGCAGCGAGCACAACTTGAAGCAGGTCGACCTGAAGGTTCCCCTCGGTCGCTTCAGCGTGGTGACCGGGGTTTCGGGGTCGGGAAAGTCGACCCTCATCAGCGACACCCTGCAGCGTCTACTCGCGGTACACCTGCACGGAGCGAAGGAAACCCCCGGACGCTACGCCCAGGCCTTTGGGCTCGACCTCGTGGACAAGGTGGTGGCAGTGGATCAGGCGCCCATCGGCCGCTCGCCCCGCAGCAACCCCGCCAGCTTCACCGGCGCCTTCGGTCCGATTCGCAAGCTCTTCGCCGGCGTGCCCGAAGCGCGCGTCCGCGGCTATGGACCGGGCCGCTTCTCCTTCAACGTGCCGGGCGGGCGCTGCGATGCCTGCGACGGCGATGGCTTCGTGCGCGTCGAGATGCCCCTGCTCCCCGATCTCTTTGTCGCCTGCCGCTCTTGCTCCGGCCGACGCTACGAACGTGAGACCCTCGAGATCCGCTACAAGGGTCGCAGCATCGCCGACGTCCTTGAGATGAGCGTGGACGAGGGCCTCGCTGTATTCGAGAACATCGGCATGGTGGCACGGCCGCTGCGCGCACTGTGCGAGGTCGGGCTCGGCTATCTGCAACTCGGCCAGCCCGCGCCCACACTTTCTGGGGGAGAGGCCCAGCGCATCAAGCTCGCGCGCGAACTGGCACGGCGCAGCACCGGGCGCACGCTCTATCTTTTGGACGAACCCACCACCGGGCTTCACCTCTGCGATGTCGAATTGCTGATCGGATTGCTGCAGCGGCTGGTCGACCAGGGAAATACCGTCGTCGTGGTGGAACACCATCTCGACTTTGTAAAGTGCGCGGACTTCGTGATCGATCTGGGCCCCGAAGCCGGCGAGGATGGGGGCGAGATCGTCGTCTCGGGAACTCCCGAAGTCGTCTGCCAGGAGCCCCGCTCGCACACCGGGCGCGCCCTGCGCCGGGTTCTCGAAGCGCACGCCTGAGCGTTCTCAGATCCCGCGGCGAAGAGCAACCCCCAGACGGCGCTCGAGTCGATCCAGGACCTCGGTCTCCAGCCGGTCCGCGTCACCGCTTGCGTCGAGCCGCGCGATATACGGCCGGTCGATGCTGTCAAAGACGTGCGCCACGCTTTCGAGAAATTCCTCGTTCTCGAAGAGCGGCTCGCTCACGCCACCGCGGGCCGCCACGCGCGCGAGCCCTTCGCGCGGAGAGATCGCGAAGAGCAGCACGAGGTCGGGGAGGGGGAACGCCGCTTCGCCCGCGCGTAGAATCGCCTCGGGATCGAGACCACGCGCTCCCTGGTAGGCCACGCTCGAAAGCGTGTAGCGGTCGCAGAGAACCATCTGACCGGCTTCGAGGGCCGGGCCGATCACGCGGTCGACGTGGATCCGTCGGTCCTCCAGGAACCAGTCGAGCTCGACTTCGGGTGCAATGGCTTTGCCCGCGCGTGCTGCAGCGCGAATTTTTCGGCCCGTCTCGAACTGCGTCGGCTCGGCGGTGATGCACACTTCGATGTCGGCCGCACGAACACGTTCGGCCAGCTTCGCTAACTGGGTGCTCTTGCCGCAGCCGTCGATTCCCTCGAAGGCGATCAGTTTCCCTGGGTTCACGCTGCCCCCGTTGCGTTCGGTTCACAGGCGCGACCCGGCCCGGGATCCACCCCAGCGCAAGTCCGCGAAATGCAATGGTTACCGAAGGGCGACACCGTCGGCACGGGACTTGCTCTAGGGAAGGGCGACGCCTTCGGGCGTCACCCGTCCAATGCCCCTCGAGCGGGACCGGGGGCGGACGGGCTTCGAGTCGCCGGGTGGGAGCATGGGTGCGGAAGGGGAAAACAACGGGGTGAGTCCCCTTCCGCGCTCCCACCCGGCGTCTCTCGGGACCCGCCAGACAGCGGGTCGAGACTCCGGGCGAGGCTTAGGGAAGCTTCAGCCAGAGCAGCAGCGCGATCAGCAGACCGTAGATCGCGATCGACTCGATCAGCACCATGCCCAGGATGAACGGGGTGTTCATGGTGGCGGTGGCGCCGGGGTTGCGCGCGATACCCGCGGTGGTGTTGCCCGCCAGGATGCCCTGGCCGATGCCGCAGCCGAGGCTTGCAAAACCGATGGCGATGCCGGCGCCGATTGCGTAGCCGAGCCAGGGCAGGCCGGTGGCTGTCGCGGTGTCGCCGACGGCCTCAGCGAATGCCACCAGCGGCATTGCGATGAGGCACAGAAGCGCTGCGAGCGCGAGCTTCGTGAAGTTCTTCATGATGGGGTTTCTCCTTCAAAGGTTCCCTCTTGTCGAGGGTTGTGGGTGAAGCCTGGCGTTCGGCTTCGCTCCCTAGTGAGCCTCGTCCAGCGCCAGGCCGATGTAGATCATGGTGAGCAGCGCAAATACGAACGCTTGCAGGATCGCGATCACGAGCCCGAGGCCCATGAAGATCGCGGGCAGAACCACCGGGACCAACATCAGCCAGACGGCGACGATGGTGTGGTCGGCGAACATGTTCGCGAGGAGTCGAACCGAAAGTGTGAGCACGCGGGCCACGTGGAGCGGAATCTCCAGGACGAAGAACACCGGGGCCAGCCACCACACCGGACCGAGAAAGTGCTTGATGTACTTGAAGCCGTGGGTGCGCATGCCGACGTACTCGGAAACGCCCACGGAAATGAGGGCCCAGGCGGTGGTGGTCTCGACGTAGCTGGTGGCGCCGCCGAAACCGGGCATCAGCCCGAGGAGATTCGAAATCAGGACAAAGAAGAAGATCGTGCCGACCAGCGGGAACCAGCGCTGCCATTCGTCGCCCATGTTGTCTCGGGCCAGTGAAGCAATGCCGTCGACCACCAACTCGAGGACGTTGCGAAGGCTGACGCCGGCATCGGGCAACACGCCTTCATCGGCCGCCACCGCCAATTGACGACGCAACATGAAGCCGGTGAAGAGCAGGACCGACGCCGCCAACGCGGCCGCCTGCAGCACGACGGGTACGCCAACCTGTTCGAGGGGTCCGTAGATGCTCATTTTGGAGGTTCCCCGGCTGCGGTCCTGGCGGCGCGGGGCACATCTTCGTCCGCTTCGCGCTCGCGCGCCAGCCATGGATTCCAGTTGTCCCAACTCGGGTCTTCCGGCGGCGGAACCTCCCAGTCGCCCCCGACCGGGGCCACGACCTCGCTGCGCCAGGAGACCCAGAGCGTCGCGGGCACGATGAGCGAAAGGCCGAGGACGAGTCCGATCGGGTTCGCGCCCAGGTCGAGCGCCGCGTACATCGCGCCTCCAAGAATCGCCATGCGCAGCCCAAAGAGCGCCGTCCACGAGCCCGCACCCCCAAGCTCGCCGGCAAAGAGGCGTCGGCCGGCGCGCCGCAGCGCGCGGAAGTTGAGCCACTCGAAAACGACACCAGCCGCCACACTCGCCGCGAAACGCGGCGGGAGGAACGCCGCGCTGGTCACGATGGCTCCCGCACAGAGCACCAGGTTGAGGCGCTCCACCGGGTCGGGGATCCACTGTTTTGCGATCTGCACCTTCGTCTCAATCCTCTTTCGGGTCTTCCGGCTTCGGGTCTTCGTTGCTGGCCTGCAGCAGCCGCAGCAATCGGACGATGAAGGCTCCGAGGCCGATCGCCAGGCCCGTGAAGAGCCCAACCGGACTCGTTTCGAAGGCATCGTCGACCCAGATTCCAATACCGATCGAGACCACGACTGCGACGGCGGCCTCGACGGCCCCCTGGTAGCCGGTCCCGAGATTGCGCGACCTCACGTCGAAGCCCGGAAATCGGCGCGCAGTCTAGCCGAGGTCGAAACGCCTCTCAACGCAGTCGAGCCGCCCGGTAAAACGCCGTTTCCGCCGCGTCGAGGGTCTCATCGAGGTCCTTGCGGCGGTGGGCCAGGGACACGAACCCCGACTCGAAAGCCGACGGGGCGAGGTAGACCCCCTGCTGCAGCATCGAATCGAAGAAGCGTC